>CANRNF010000001.1 GCA_947631865.1 uncultured Oscillospiraceae bacterium
CACCGTGAAGGGCGGGAAGATCAGCTTTGGCGACAACGCCATCGACCTCACTAAGAAGCTGGGGGGCAAGGCCGCCCGGTACGAGGGCAAGGAGGTCGTCTTCGGCTTCCGGCCCGAGTCCATCGAGCTGGGCGCGGTGGACGGCGCCTACCAGTTCCAGGCCATGGTGGAGCTCACCGAGATGCTGGGCGACAACACCAACATCTATATCACCGCCGGCGAGGAGAAAGCCATTTTGAAGGTGGATCCCCACGACACGCCGGCCATCGACGAGAAGATCACCTTCTCCGTCCCTGTGGAGAACGTCTATGTGTTCGATGGGGAGACGGAACTGGTCATCAAATAAGGAGGAATATCTATGGACATCCGCTATTCTGCCAGCCCCAACGACGTGAAGCGGTATACCACCGAGGAGCTGCGCAAGGAATTTCTCATCACCGATCTTTACGAGCCCGACACCGTGAAGGCCACCTACTCCCATGTGGACCGCATGGTGGTCATGGGCATCATGCCCGTGCACGAGGAGGTGCCCATCGACAAGGGCATCGACGTCTGGGCCAATTTCGGCACCAGTTACTTCTTTGAGCGCCGGGAGGCCGGTATATTCGATCTGGGCGGCAAGGGCTACATCGTAGTGGATGGCACCCGCTACGATATGGGATACGAGGACTGCCTCTACATCACCAAGGGCGCCAAGACCGTCTCCTTCGGGAGTGTGGACGCGGCCGAGCCCGCCAAGTTCTATCTGGCTTCCACGCCGGCCCACTGCAGCTATGAGACGAAGCTGCTGACCTACGAGAAGGCCAACCACCGCCCCTGCGGCGAGGACGAGAATGCCAACAAGCGGGTCATCAACCAGTTCATCCACCCCGATGTGCTGCCCACCTGCCAGCTCTCCATGGGTCTTACCCAGCTGGCGCCGGGGAGCGTCTGGAACACCATGCCCAGCCACACCCATGAGCGCCGCATGGAGGTCTACACCTACTTTGAGATCCCCAAGGACCATGTGGTCATGCACTTCATGGGCCAGCCCCAGGAGACCCGCCACATCGTGATGCAGAACTTCGACGCGGTCATCTCTCCGTCCTGGTCCATCCACAGCGGCTGCGGCACCTCCAACTACACCTTCATCTGGGCCATGGGCGGCGAGAACCAGGCCTTTGACGATATGGACAACATCACTTCCACCGATCTGCGCTGAGAGGAGAGTATCAACACTATGGACATGATGAAACAGTTTTCTCTGGAGGGCAAGGTGGCCCTGGTCACCGGAGCGGCCTATGGCATCGGCTTCGCCATCGCCAAGGGCATGGCCAGCGCCGGCGCGAAGATCGTCTTCAACTGCCGCAGCCAGAGCAATATGGATAAGGCTCTCGCGGCCTACGCCGAGGAGGGCATCGACGCCCACGGCTACATCGCCGACGTCACCGACGAGGCTCAAGTGGCCGATCTGGTGGCGAAGATCGAGGCCGATCTGGGCGGCGTGGACATCCTGGTGAACAACGCCGGCATCATCAAGCGCATCCCCATGCTGGAGATGAGCGCCGAGGACTTCCGTCAGGTGGTGGATATCGACCTGACAGGCCCCTTCATCTGCGCCAAGGCCGTGATCCCCGGCATGATCAAGAAGGGTCATGGCAAGATCATCAATATCTGCTCTATGATGAGCGAGCTGGGCCGTGAGACCGTATCCGCCTACGCGGCGGCCAAGGGCGGCCTGAAGATGCTCACCCGGAACATCTGCTCCGAGTACGGCGAGGCCAACATCCAGTGCAATGGCATCGGCCCCGGCTACATCGCCACGCCTCAGACCGCGCCCCTGCGGGAGCGTCAGAGCGACGGCAGCCGTCATCCCTTCGACCAGTTCATCGTCTCCAAGACCCCTGCGGGCCGCTGGGGCGAGGCGGAGGACCTGATGGGTCCCGCCGTGTTCCTGGCCTCTGACGCCTCCAACTTTGTCAACGGCCACATCCTGTATGTGGACGGCGGCATCCTGGCCTATATCGGCAAGCAGCCCTGAACTATGAAGACAGTATCCTTTCATGCCCTTGACGGCGTTGTAAGAGGATACATCCAGGAGGATTACGACACCCTCCAAGCCCACAAGGTCCGGCCGGCCCTGATCATCTGCCCGGGGGGCGCCTACGTATGGTGCTCCCCCCGGGAGGAGGACCCGCCGGCCTTCGCTTTTTTATCCATGGGCTATCAGGTGTTCATCCTGGAGTATTCCGGCGCGGAAAAAGCCGCGGATTACCGGCCCCTGCGGGAATTGGCTGACACGGTGCGCCAGGTGCGGGAAAACGCCGCCCAGTGGCACATCGACCCGGACAAGATCGCCGTGATGGGCTTTTCCGCCGGGGGACACCTGGCGGCCAGCTTGGGCGCGTTCTGGAACGACCCCGAGGTGGGGCTGCCCGTAAGCGCGAGACCCGACGCGCTGGTGCTGTGCTATCCCGTGATCAGCACGAAGGAATTTGCCCACGAGGAGTCCGCCATGTGGGTGTCCGGAAAGGACCCCGCCATGCGGGAGAAGATGCACCTGCCCGACCGGGTGACGGCGGATTACCCGCCCACGTTCCTCTGGCACGGGGGCGAGGACGACGCCGTCCCCCCGGAGAACAGCCTGATGCTGGCATGTGCCCTGAAAAAGCATGGGGTGCCCTTTGAGCTGCACCTGTTCGGCTCCGGCGCCCACGGCATATCCATGTGCAGCCAGGAGGTGGAGACGCCGGACGAGGCGTGCCGTCCCTGGGTGGGCCTGTGCCAGGCCTGGCTCAACAGACGATTCAACTATACGCCCTGAGGGGAGGAGCGAGCATGATACAGTTCGGTATCCGATTGCACGACGTGAACGCCGCCCTGGGAGCGGAGGAGAAGACCATGGAGGCCCGGGCCAGAAAGGCTCGGGAGGAGGGCTTTTCCTGCGTCCACCTGGCCTTTTCCAAGGTGATAGATGGCGTGACCTTCGACGCCGCGGCCCTGACGGAGGGGCTGGGCATGTACACAAAGCGGGTGTTCACAAAAGAGGAGCTGGACGTGGCCGTGCTGGGCTGCTATCTCAATCTGGCCCACCCGGACCCGGAAAAGCTCAAGGGGATCCAGAGCCGGTACTACGGCCATCTGCGTGTGGCGTCCATCCTGGGCGCCGGCGTGGTGGGCACGGAGACCGGCGCGCCCAACGCCGAGTACAAGCTGGACGCCAATACCCACACCGACGAGGCCCTGGACAGCTTTATCCGGGGCCTGGCTCCGGTGGTGGAGTGTGCGGAGAGCTACGGCGTCACCATGGCCATCGAGCCGGTATGGAACCACATCGTCTATAACGCCGACCGGGCCGTGAAGGTCCTGAAGGCCATCGGAAGCCATAACCTGCGGATCATCCTGGACCCGGTGAACCTGCTGTACGCCGGCAACGCCGACGAAAAGGACTTAGTTTTTGCCGACGCCATCGACAAGCTGGGCGAGGATGTGGCCGTGGTGCACATTAAGGACTTCGTCCGGGAAGGCGATAAGCTGAAGAGCATCGCCGCCGGTACCGGTGAGATGGACTATGGGCGCATCCTGCGCTTTATAAAGGACCGCAAGCCCTTCATCCAGGCCACCTTTGAGAACACCACCAACGACAACGCCGTGGCGGCCAGGACCTTCATCCAGAACGCCTACGACGCGCTCTGACGTGAGCAGTATCTTCCATACGGGAAGCGATAACGAATTTCTTCGGAGGACGACACATGGTTTTTCAGAAAGAACAGGCCAGGACCCAGACCTTGACGGCCAAGGAGCTCGTGGCAAAGCTTTTCGCCGAAGAGGGAAAGGGCGGCGCGCTGGATGGAGAGTTCCTGTCCGCGGACCGCTCCGCCGCGCTGGGCTTTTTGGGGTTGCCCTTTGAGGCGCCCATATGCGCCTATCTCATGAACCGTCCCGCCACGGCCGCCTATATCGCTGGTTTCCCCGGCAGCCAGGCCTTTTGCGTGGAGGGCGAGCGGGTTCTGCATCTGACCGAGGCGGGAAAGGAGCCCGCGCCGGCGGACGTGGCGGCGGAGGTGCTGGACGTGTACCGCCGCGTGCTGGCCAGCCCCGGCCAGCTCAACGACAAGGGCGAGCTGTTGCTGGACCTGAAGGCCTATCCTGTGGGACTGCACTATCCTGTGAACCTGCTGCTGGGAGACAGGACAGAGTATCCCCGGCCGCTGTATACCACCCCCAAGAGCGCCCTGGACGGCCTGGGCCGTGGTTCCTTCCGGGCCTCCGGCGGCACCCAGGTGCTGGCCACCCGCTGCGTGCTCCAGCCGGAGGAGAACGGGGAGCCCGCCAACCGCCAGTTCTATCTCGTTGAAAACGGCAGGCAGATATTCTGCTCCTTCGACGTGGAGGATAATGTGGTCTCCGCCCAGTGCCTGCACAGCCAGAACCGGAGCGTCATCACCTATGAGACCGGGTGCGGCCTCACGGTCCGGCGGACCATCTTCCTGCTGCCTCAGGAGGACGGCATGCCCTCGGCGGTGGAGGACCAGCGGGTGGAGATCGAGAACCGTTCAGGCCGGGACCGGACGATGAAGATCATCATGACCGGCATGTTCGGCATCACCGACCCAGTCACCACCGCAAACGACATCGTCTACGCCAACATCGTGGCCGAGAGCGAGGTGTGGTACAGGAACGGCAGGCCCGCCGCCATGACGCTGCACCACAAGCCCAACGGCTGCCGGGTGGAGAAGCGCTTCGCGGCGCTGCTGTGCGGCGGCGAGGGCTTTGAGGAGTTCTGTACCAGCCAGCCCGATTTCATCGGCCGGGGCACCCTGGCCCATCCGGAGCTTGCCGCCCATCTGCCCAGCCGGTACAGCCGGAAGATGACGCCATTTTTCGCCATGGGCCGGACCTTCACCGTCAAGGCGGGGCAGAAGGCGGTCATCGACGAGTTCGTGGGCATGCAGGAGTCGGAGGGCGACGCGGCCCAGGAGCTGGACGGGGCTCTGGGGAAGCTGCTGGAGAAGTACGCCGACCCGGCAGCCCTGGAGCGGACGCTGGAGGGTGTGATCGCCTTCTGGGACCGCTATCCGGCCTATCTGGAGCCGGAGACGGGAGACGAGCGGCTGGACGTATATGTGCGGAGAAACCTGCCCTTCCAGGTGCTCTACCAGACCTATGTGTCCCGGGCCTTCGCCTGGACCCAAAAATCCTACCGGGAGACCGGCTTCCGGGAGATACAGGACATTTACGCGTCCATGTATTACCTCTGCGCCGATGGGAAGAGCGCCCTTGTCCGGGAGCTCATCTCCACCTGGGTGAAAAACGTGTTCCCTATGGGCTACGCCTACCATAACTTCACCTTCCGGGGCAAGGAGCCCGGCGACTGCTCAGACGACCAGCTGTGGCTCGTCCAGGCGGTGTACCGGTATGTGACCCTCACGGGCGACTATGATTTCCTGCGGGAGAAGTTCCCCGTGGCGGGGAATGGCCCGGAGCGCACCCTTTGGGAGACCATCATGGCCATATTGGAGTACAGCGGGGATATATCCGTGGGGACCCACGGGCTGCCGCTGCTGGACAAGGCGGACTGGAACGACACCCTGCGCCTGGACCGGGAGGTGCCGGACGGGCCGGAGAAGGAGCGGCGCTACCGCCGCCAGCTGGAGGAAAAGGGCCAGGCCTGGGGCGCGCGCTGGGACAACACCCTGTCAGAGAGCGTGATGAACGCCTGCCTTTTGAAGATCGCGGCCGACGAGGCGGCGGAGCTGGCAGGAGGCATCGGCCAGGAGGCCGACGGGAAAAAAGCGGCCGCTCTGGCGTTGCGGCTGGCGGAGAGCATGCAGAAAAACGCTTGGAAGAACGGCTACTTTGCCCGCTGCCTCATCAACGATGGCCGGCGCTATACCTACCTGGGCGCCCCCGGCGACGGACTCAGCCTGGACCCGGATATCGACGGCAGCTATTACCTCAACTCCTACAGCTGGGCCATCCTGGCGAAGGTGGCCACGGAGGAGCAGATCGCTTCCATGCTGGACGCGGTGGAGACATATCTCAAGACCGACGCTGGATTGAAGCTGTGCACCCTTGTGAACTACGACCTTTTGGGCGTGAATACCAGCACGGCGTTCTATTTCCCCGGCGACCGCGAGAACGGCGGCGTGTTCAAGCACGCGGCCATGATGGCCACGGTGGCGTCCCTGCAGGCGGCCAAGGAGGTACAGGACGAGACCCTGGCCCGGCGGCTGGCGGACCTTGCCTTCTTCATGATCGGCCGCACGGTGCCCTACGGGACCATGGACGATCCCTTCATCCTGAAGGGGAATCCCCGATTCTGCACCCAGTACAACAACAGCGAGACCTGCGAGAATATCGGCCCCATGCTCTCCGGCACCGCCTCCTGGCTCACTCTGGCGGTGTACGAGTTCCTGGGCGTGGATGTGCGGAAGGACACCCTCCGTTTCTCCCCGGTGCTCCCGGAAGGCCGGGAGGAGGCGGCATACACCCTGCGTCTGGGGAACGGGACCGTCCACGTGCATGTCGCCGGCGGCGAAGGACGCTTCCGGGCGGCTAAGGCCAGCGCCTACACCCTGGATGGCAAGCCCGTGGGAGCGGAGATACCCAGACCTGCGGACGGCGGCGAGCACACCGTGGAGATCCGCCTGTAAGGCAAGAAAACAATGGAACAGGACCCACTCTGTATGGCAGACGCCGTACAGAGTGGGCCACTTTATTAATTTATTAATTTTTTATGGAAACCTGTAACGAATGGGTCCCCGCGCCGTCTAACCGGTGGCACCGATCAAGAATACAGAAAGGACCCGAGATATGCTGGAAGATTTCAAGATCACCACACCGCTGGTAAAGCTGAATGAGTTCGCCGGGAACGAGGCATATGTTAAGCTGGAGGGCAGCAACCTCTATGGCAGCGCCAAGGACCGCTGCGCCATCTATGTGCTGACGAAGCTTTTGGAGGAGGGGACTATCTCCCGCAATACGGAGATCGTGGAGAGCTCCTCCGGGAACATGGGCGTAGCCCTCGCGGCGGTGGGCGCAAGGATGGGCCTCAAGATCACCATCATGATCGACGAGTCCATCTCCGGGCTGAACGAGTTTCTCATCACCTCCTTTAGGGCCAACACCATCAAGATCACGGAGGCGGACGAGAACGGCAGTTACCTGAAGGCCCGGCTCCGCACCGTGAAGGAATATCTGGAAGGCCACGAGGACGTATACTGGTTCAACCAGTACGGCAATCCCCTGGTCATCGAGGCCTACCGGGAGACGGTGGGTAAGGAGATCGCCCAGCAGATGCCCGACGCAGACTATGTGTTCGTGGCCATCTCCAGCGGCGGCACCATCGCGGGCATCTCCCAGGCCATGGAAAAATACGGCCACGGCATCAAGGTGGTGGCGGTGGACCTGGAAGGCTCCAAGATATTTGACCCCGAGACCAAGGCCATCAAGCACCTGACCGGCATCGGCTCCAGCATCCGCAGCGACAATGTGCAGCGAGCGGTGTTCGACGACCACATCGTCATCGACGAGCCCAGCTCCATCCAGGCCCTTTACGATATGCTCCGGAAGGAGCAGCTGTTTTTGGGCGGCTCCTCCGGCTGCGTGGTGGCCGGAGCCCGCAAATACCTGGTGGACCACAACATGACGGGCAAGAAGGTCGTTCTGGTGTCCCACGATCGGGGCGACAGGTACTACAACAACCTCTACAGCAAGTATTTTGGCTGAATGGAAAGGATAGAAGAAAATGTCTGAGAACGTCCTGGTATTGGGCAACGCCCAGGTGAAGAGCATCCTGTCCGGCAGGGAGGACGAGGTCATCGAGATCGTCAAGCAGGCCTATATCCTGCACCATGAGGGGCAGTCCTCGCTGCCGCACTCGGTGTTCCTGCGCTTTCCCGGCAACGACACGGATAGGATCATTGGGCTGCCCGCGTATTTGGGGGGAGAATATGGCGTGGCCGGCATGAAGTGGGTGTCCTCCTTCCCGGGGAACATCCAAAAAGGTGTGGAGCGGGCCAGCGCGGCCGTGTTCCTGAACGATATGGCCACGGGCCGTGTCCGGGCCATCCTGGAGGGTTCCCTCATCAGCGCCCAGCGCACCGCCGCCAGCGCGGCTCTGGCGGGGAAGTGCCTGCACGGCAATGCCGACGAGACGAAGGCGGGGCTCGTGGGCTGCGGCGTCATCAACGGCCAGATCCTCCACTTTCTGCGGACGGAGTTCCCCAAGCTGGAGAAGGTGTATCTCTATGACCTGTCCGGCGAGCGGATGGACCAGTTCATCGCCAACAATCCCTATGAGGGCCTGAGCTATGAAAAGTGCGGCGATATCGAGAGCCTGTTTGCCGCGGCGAAGCTGGTATCCTTCGCCACCACGGCGGGCACGCCCTATATCAAGCACTTGGACGCCCTCACGGCGGAGCACACGGTCCTGGGCATCTCTCTGCGGGATCTTGACCCGGACATCATCGCCAGCAGCCATAACATCGTGGACGACTTGGACCATGTGTGCCGGGAGAAGACCTCCATCCACCTGACCTACCAAAAGCTGGGCAACACGGACTTTGTGGCCGGCAACATCGCCGACGCGGTGAAGGGGACTGTCCCGCCCCGGGCGGCTGGCAAGCCCTCAGTTTACAGCCCCTTTGGTCTGGGCGTGCTGGACGTGGCCCTGGCCCAATATGTGGCGGAGAAGGCTAAGGACGAGGGTGTGGGCACCGTCATCGAGAACTTCCAGCCCTGATAGGCGGGGATATAGGTACATATTCGGCCGGCCGGGATCATAGGATGTACAAACATCGAACCCGGAGGTCATGAAAGGTTGAACAAACTGAAAACCGTACTGAAGAGACACCGCAAGTATCTGGGGCCGGCCGCCCTGGTGCTTGCGGTGGCGGCTATATTCTGGGTGGTGAACAGTCCCAGCATCGTGGGCGTCTCCGCCGCCAGCAAGGAGCTGCCGATCTACTGCGTCAAGCGGGACAATAAAGCAGTGTCCCTTACCTTTGACGCCGCCTGGGGTGATGTAAGAGTGCGGCAAAAGCGCGATACAGGAATGCGACAATGTTAATGCTGTGAAAAACCAATGAGAGAAAGAATCGCCAAACCCGCCTCCAGCAAGCGTTTGCGCGATTCTTCCAAGGCTGAATCTCGTAAAAACTGCGCCGTCGGGATTGTTACCCGATGGCGCAGTTTCTGCACATGCCAAAAGTATTCGTATTATGTAAGAGTGTTGCAGATAGGTCTGCGTGATTTGGCGGGATAATCACGGACAAATCTCGTAAAAGCTGCGACGTGGAAATCATGGCGAGTTTAAGACTGTTTGGGTCCAGACATTACGTTGTGTCAACTAGGTATATGTGTTTCTGGTGGCCTATTCAGAGAGAAGCTGAATGGGCTGGGAAGGGTTCCACTGGGGACAGGCCAGAGGATAAGATTTGCACACTTGCCTGACAGATGCGTTTTCCGGAGTGCAGTGGCAATGGATGGCGTGATCTTTGTCTCGCAGAAAACCGGATTTCAATAGGTGTTCTAGACATCCCAGTGGAACGCCAGGACGGTCTGTATGAAAGTGCTGGTAAAATTGGTTTGACTCCAGATGCTGAACGCCATCTTCCGTTCTGAAAAGATCCAGAAAGTCCTGAGAGATCACTGCCGGATTAAAATACAATAGCTGCTCGATCAGTTCTGTTGGCGAGATATTAGGAGCATGATGACTGACCTCCCGGAAGAGGCGCTCTGCAAAACTTTCTGCGGCTCTCTTATGAACGGACAGAATGCCTTCCCAATTCGTCGGCAGCTGCGGGTCAAACTCCTGGTCATCCGCAGCGTTTCTCATAAGGGTAAGAAACTCGGCAGATGTCAAATAGTCGGCGGTGGCGAAGAAATTGTTACCAAGCAACTGATGATGCATTTGTTGGAATTGGTGAAGAAGCGGCATAAAGGAATATTCCTTGTCAAATAAATGCCTGTGCAGCAACATCGTAGCATGTGAGAGGTCATCACTTCTTATATTCTCAAACCGCCCTTCATCGGCCGACATGGTATAGTAAAGGTTCAGCGCGGCCATGTGCAGTAGCAGCTCAGAATTGGACATGTTTGAATCAGCAGCGAAGTGATCGACGGCAGCCAGAACAAAGGCTTCTTTTGAATCAAACTCATTCAATATGGTGGTCGATCCACTGCGCAGACGGTCCCAGACATCCCGGAAAGTCACATGGTCATAAGCGGAAACCAGCTTTAACTCGTCTGTGTGGATATCCCACTGAAAAAAGATGTCCAGAAGCCTGCTGGCACCAGATGTTCCAAAGCGGGTCTGCATGATATGCTTGCTCTCACGGATCAGATTCTGGTAATCCGCCTGTACTGACTCTTGGCTGCGCATCCTTTTCACGCGTTCTTTGAGACGATCAACCTGGCTGGAGGAGATACAATAGGCTTCTACAAGGTGCTTACGCTTGATCCCGCAAAGATAGCACGTCAGCACAGAGGCAGTGAGCCGCAATGTCATTCCGCTGTTCTCGTAGCTTTCCATACCAACTATCCGCTCGTCACCAAACAGTCGCCTGCAGTCTCTTTTTGTGCATTGAACTCTTACACGTCTAATGTATAGAGAGGTCGGCTTGCCGCAGAGCCGGATATCACTTAACCGGGCATGGCTGTCTCTTTCAGAGGAGAAATAAACAGGGCTCGAACAGTGTGGACACTGTTTTGGAATGGATGTTCGGTCGGGTGAGTAGAACAACTCAATGCTAATATCATACAGAAACAGGTCATCGCGTAGATCACAATTATACCAATAGCCCAATTCTCTTCGTGTACCATGTCTTTCGTGGTTGGTCAAGCATTCGTGACAGAGATTAACATGTTTACGGCAGATGTCCTGTGTTGCCTTTGTATCACTTTCTGAAAGAATGTCAAATGGGAGCTTCTTATAGGGCTGAAGGAAGTCGACAAGATTGTCGCATTCTTCTGCAAAGTCATATTGATGAGGGAAAGGCGGCCTGACGGAAATATAGTTAACAGAGACTGGATAGCAGGAGCAAAGCTTCATATATCTCTCAGTATTATTCATGCTGACCTCCCGGAAGACATGTATCTGCTATATATCTATCTTATCGCACTTTTGCGTGTATTGCAAATGTTGTGAACGAGCCTGACGCGCAAACGCAACTTCTAAGCTGAAATGGTAGTAAAATGCAGCCATCAAAGCGAAGGGGGGAAGACTGTATGCAGAAAAAGGCTGCTTTACAGCAAATTAAGGCCAGAAAGACACGGGTCAGACAGCTGAGAAAAACAGATGATGTGGATGCATTTCTCCACTATATATACAATAGCGATGGCTTGGTCACTGAGGTGTGGGGGTATGGTGTTATCCATGGGACAAGGGATCGTGCGGATGGGGCAAGAAACCACAGGCGTAAGGTGACTGGTCAAAGCATAAAGGATGCAGAAGCATTTGTAGAGAACGCTATCATAGATGACTGGAATAGGACTCAGCCGGGCAATCAGGAGTCTGAGGAGGAGTCCTTTGAAACGATTCTGAAAAGGGTCGTAAAAGAACATAATGATGAGATACGTTTTCTGGCGAGACAAAACTTTGGTTGGTCGGAAGGCACAATACAAATTAGTATTTCCTTTTTGACATATACCGTTTCTAAGTACATCAAGGACCGCTGGACAAATATGGCCGATGTCGTTGAGGATATTGTTAACAAGTCAATGACTCATGGAAATAGTAATGGTGAACGGGATAAAGTGTGTTTGGATATTCAAAATAAGCTGAAAAGAACAAAGAAGCTATTTTCACTGATACAAAATGAATATGGTGTATTAGAAGAGTATAGCTTGAACTTTCCGGTCATATCTTTTGGCCAGGTCGCTCAGCGAGAGCAAGTAAAGTCCGTGAAAAAGACGGTACGAAGCACATACCTTTATGCTCTATGGGAATTGGCCCTGCGGGGAGTGGCTCTTGCCTTTGGCGCGGCGATGATGTATTTCTGCGGGCTGCGAACTGGTGAGGCAGTCGCGCCTTTAATTGGTGATATTGAGATCAGTGCCGATGGAAGATATGCACTCTATCTTGCCCGAAGCCAAGTGAAAAGGGGAAAGCGGACGGAATACATGAAAACAGAACAATCTTATCGCTTGGTCATACTGCCTTATGGTATGGTGCGTTTTGTTCAACTCCGCATAAAGCAATTGCGGGAAAATGGATACAGTGATGCAGATATCGCAAGGATACCACTGGTTTCTTTTGGGGATGAAAAGGAGGTATTCGTGAAAGAGAGTCTTTTATCAGGATTTGTAAGAGCACTGCTTGCCCTGTGCGGTGGACCAAAGGAGACTGCTCTTAAAGAGGCCGGCATGGCGGAGAAGGAAGATCTAAAATGTATCGGGGAAGAAAACACCAATGCCTATATACAACGTAGGGATTTTGCATCTCGGAGTATAAATGACTGCGGCATCACACCTGCAGAAACTGACTATCTTTTGGGGCATAAGTCAACAGAAGTAGGGTATGAAACGGTCTTGGCGAAAAAAGGGACGGAGCAGTGGTGCGCTTCCATAGCAGGACGGTTGGAACGATATGTGACCTGCCCGGAGTTTTCATTGAGCCCAGCAGTAGTCCCAGTAAAGATGAAGCCAGGGCAAGAAATAGACCTTCAGGGCGGGGCGGAGTATATCTTCCAGGCGGAAGAAGACTGCGTGGTCGATTTAGCGGCGTATAACATGGAAGCAAACGATTCCATGTATATGTCGACTGAAGGTGGTCTCTCAGAAGCTGAGCTTAGGTGTGGCACGAAGCTGGAAGATCAAAAAAGTCGGCCATATCGAATGACATCATTCGGTGTACAGCCCTCTGAAGGGGAAATGGAAAAATGCAAAGAAAAAGGAAAAGAGATAGCTGAATCTGTGATGAAAGGAAGTGCTTTTGATAAGTGGGTAAAGAATGTAAAGACTACACCATACGATGGGAAAATGACGATACTGGAAAGTGCAAAGGGAAAGGGAGCGTCTGTATCGGAGCAGTTACTTTTCGCTTCAGCGTAAGTAAGACCAGTACACAGGGGTATCTCTATCGTGTGCATATGTCAGTTATTTCGCCTATGGATGGCAGGGTGTTGATGGTAGATGGGGAGCGCAGACAGAATATTCTGAAGAATCTTTCAGCAAAAAAACGAGCCAAGGCCAAAAAGGGCATGAGGATTTCAGAACTTACTGCATGTACTGAATTCTATTTGAATACCGATGACGAAAAGGAAATAAAGCAAAAAATAAACGAAAAGGCGCTGGAATTAAACGGAACATACTGCCGGGAGATAAACAGAGCGTTGGATATGCCTGCTAATAGAGACCTTACCACTGCAGAAGCTTTTCAATCAAGAGGGGAGAAGTTTATTGCAGACATAACTAGAAATTGCTCCCCTGAAAGAAGCAGAACGCAGCTTCTTCGGCTGGAGAGGCTCTGCTGTGAGCTTTCGTATAAAGAGATGTCAAACATAACAGCTGAAGACATTCGTTCTCTGCTAAAGAAGGTGACGGGTAACGATAAGACCAAAAGGCAAAAGCTAACTTTGCTTGGGCGCTTCTGGAATTACTGTCTGAAAGAAAAGCTGACCAGTGGGATAAACCCAGTGGAAAGCTTTCAAAGCGACTACCCCGGGATGTTGCGTGGAAAGCGCAGAGCAGCGGTAGCAGAGAACAAAGTGGGCAGTTTAGAGTCGGAGCAGCGTGAGAAATTATACCACCATGTTGAACAGCACTTGGATGATGGGCGAGCGATCTCAATTTGCCTCCTTAGTGGGGGCTATATCGCACCAAGTATACAAGTCGGGCTCACATGGAGAGATGTTGAGTTTAGGGACGGGTCAAACGGATCAGATGTGCGCGTGCATATAAAGAATGAGCAGATTCTGGGCGCAACGCATGATTTTACTAGGCCGCTGTTCCGCCAGGAAGGGCATTTGTTGATAATGCGCTATACAATGCTTCAAAAAGTCTACGGCGAGGCATTGAGGGATATGCCCGTAGTGTCAGTTAAAGGCGAACCTAAAGAACCAGCGAAAGCAAAAGAACTGACGGCATACATCAGAGATGCACTCCTACGTGCTGGCGTGCGTAATTCTTTGCTTGCACCATCCACGAATCCCAACCCACGGATTGGAATGGGCACGCAGCTATTGCAGCAGGATTATCGGAAACGGTTACTGGAATGCGGGTTGGAAACGGATCAGGGCCTTCAAGATTTCTTACTGATGCAGCGGATCAGAAGCGTGACCGCTGATTATTACCGCAGCTTCACCTCTGAGGAAGGACAGCGATATATACGGTGCAAGCTGGATAGGTGGGTCGATCCGACGCAAAGAATAGTAGAGAAAACTGAAGAGCCGGAAATACATTTGGAGGGGGAGAGCAAGAGTGTTAAGATGTTTCCTGCGGGCGTGGCATGCTGTAATCAACTTGATGGACAAATCAAGCTGAAAAAGGGACAGAGGATCGTGTTGCGATCAGAGGCAGGCATATCTGGGCAGCTACAAATCATGCGTGCCGATGCCACGCCGGCTCCCCTTCATGTGATCGAAGTCTATTAGGATAATTATTGGCCATGCCGTGGCTACGATGTTAAGCAGGGCCCGAAACGCTTACCGCATTTCGGACCCTACTATTTGTATGTGCCTTTTATTTCCGGGCAAATGAGGATACGCTATGTGGTCTCATGTGATGCGATCCTGCTCCCGGTCCTTTGCCTGCCGGATCAAAACGCGTAGAATCTCCATGATCTGGAGTTTGTCATTGGGTGAGAGTGAGTCCAGTTCCTGTGCCAAGGATGAGATCGGGTAGTTCGTTGACTTGTCTATTACGTCACAGAAGATGGCATCGGCTGTAACACCCAAAGTGTTGATGATAGTTACCAGGTTATCCAGCCGGGGAAAGGATTCACCCCGCTCGACGCGGGCGATGTAATTCACAGTAAGCCCTGTCATCTCAGCAAACTGTTCCTGTGTCAGCCCAAGTTTTGATCGATACTCCCGCACTCTGGCGCCTGGCCCTACGTCTTTTATCATGCGTATCTCCTCCCTCTATACCGTTTGGAGATAGTATATGCGGAAAAAGCAGGTTGAAAAAGTGATGAAAAGGGATAGAAATATCCCGATTCGTGTGCTATAATATACTTCGTAGTTTCATGCTATATGCTATGAAGTATGGGAAAACGAGTAAAATATCCAGAAAATGGTGCTTGATATGCTTTATTGGCCCCTTTTGGGTAGAATAGCCGGGAGGAGGTCTTATTATGCTGATAAGCAAGGAATCGATAACGTCATTTTGTATGTATCTGCATGAGCGGGAATGCAGTGAGGCGACGGTCAGCAAATACTTACACGATGTAGAGCAGCTGAGATCGTTCTGCGGCGGGAGCGTGGAAGATAAGAGCGCGCTCATTACCTTTAAGCGGGATCTGCAGAGGCGGGGATATGCTGCCAGCAGCGTCAATTCTATGCTGGCGGCGGTGAACCGGTTTCTGGAGTTTGCCGGGCACCCGGAGTGGAAGTTGCGCTTTCTGAAGGTACAGCGGACGACATTCTCGGACGGAAAGAGGGAACTGTCACAGCGGGACTATGAAAAACTGCTTCAAGCAGCCAAGGCCAGAGGAAACGAACGTCTGGCCATGCTAGTACAGACGATCTGTGCCACAGGCATCCGGGTCAGCGAGGTGCGAGCCATCACGGTGGAGAGCCTGCGGCGCGGTCAAGCAGAGATCCGCAACAAGGGACGGATACGAGTGATCCTGATACCCAGAAAGCTGTGCAGGACCTTGGAGAACTACTGCAGGAAACGGAGGATCCGCAGCGGTCAGGTATTTGTGACGCGGACCGGTAAGCCACTGGACAGGAGCAACATCTGGAAGAGTATGAAGCGGCTGGCGGTTCTGGCGAGAGTGGAAGTAGAGAAGGTGTTTCCTCACAACCTGCGGCACCTGTTCGCACGGACGTATTACAAAGCATACAAGGATATCGTTCGGCTGGCAGACATCCTGGGACATGCCAGCATCGACACCACCCGTATCTACACGAACCGCACAGGAACGGAACAGCAGCGGCAGATCGAACGCCTGCCGCTGCTGATGTAAACGAATAATTTAGTAACCACATAATCGGTATTATGTAGTCGAAGAATAACGATATATCAAATTACGCACAAATTATAGCGAATAGAAGTGCTATTGTCAACCCTACATACCCCCCCCCGCAGCATCTGGAAGTGACAAATTTGTGCATTTTACCAAGGAAATGAGCACACTGAAACAAGGGTGCTCAAATCGGCTATGCCCAGAGTGATAAAGATTTGTGCATATGCCGACGAGCCGGCCCCTCATTTGCCCTCATGGTGAATGAGTGGCCGGTTTTTTGCATCCTTCAGCGCCATTTATAACTACATAATACCGATTATGTGGTGAAGCGAGAGAAGCGCGGCGCAGCGGTCAAAAGGGATAGAGAGACTGCGCAGGCTGTGCCCGCTGCCTTTATTGATGGTAACCAGTTGAGAAGGGGAGACAAAGCATGAAAAAGAGCAGGAAAGCATTTAGGACGCTGGCGCTTGTCTTGTGCCTTGCCATTGCGCTGGGATTGATCTCCGGCATGACCTTGAAGGAAAGCGAGACGGGGTCTCCAGAGCCTTCCCAGAGCGCCATGCCCCAGGAGGCGTCGCCTGAGATGGACGACACGCCGGCCGCCGGTGATCCACTGGCGGGAGAGCAGACGGAAGACGGCGCGCCCATGGGCGAACCGGAGACTACGAACGAACCGGAAACCTCCGAGGAGCCGGAAGTCACCGAGGGGCCGGAAATCACCGACGAACCGGAAGCCACGGACGAGCCGGAGACCACCGAAGAGCCGGAAGCCACCGACGAACCGGTGGCCACCGACGAACCGGAAACCACGGATGAACCGGAAACCACCGAGGAACCGGAAACCACTGACGAGCCGCAGGTCACCAAGGAGCAGCGCTATGTCTGCACCGGCGACGGCGTGACTGTCAGCGCGGCGGTGGCCCCGGAAAGCGGCATCCCGGCGGACGCCGAGCTCCACGCGGACAAGGTGGCCGAGGGCACCGACGCCTACACCCAGGCCTATGATGCCCTGTGGCAGACCTTGGGCCTGACCGAGGGCGACGAGCTGTACTTCCTGCCCTATGACGTGTACTTCACCGCCAACGGCGAGAAGATCGAGCCGGCTGCCGGCCTGGTGACCGTGAGCATGCAGTTCCCCGTTGACCCCTTCGCGGCTCTGCTGAGCGAGGGGGAGGACGACACGGCGGACGGCTCGCTCTCCCAGCCCGGCATAGACGGCCCCAGCATCGACGAACCCGACGCGGGCGAGCCGGAGGCGGCTCCGGAGCGGGTGACGGAACAGTTCATGGTACATATCCTGGACGACGGCGCCGTGGAGAAGTTGGCCGCGCAGACGGCGGAGGACGGCACGGTGACATTCGCCGTGGGTTCGTTCTCTGTGATGGGCCCTGCCTTGGTACGGCGCACAGTCGGCCAGGAGCAGGAGGTCTATGTTCCCGTGGCTCCGGAGGGGCTGTCGGGCGCTACCTCGGCGGGGACCATCGAGGCCGCGCTGGAGAATCTGGCCAACGGCGGCGTCATCTGCCTGACCCAGGACGTGGCCCTGAATGAAGCGGTCATCTACGGCAAGGCCGTGACGGTCAAGTCCTATGGCGGGGAAGCTCATACCGTGACCAAGTCCGGCGAGGCGGAGAACATGTTCGTCCTCACCAACGGCGCGTCTCTGACGCTGGGGGACGTGACCGTAGACGGCGGGGATAACACCCTGGGCCGGACCGTGACCGCCACCGGCGGCTCGACACTTACCCTGAACCCGGGCGCGGCGCTGGTGAACAACAAGTCTTACGGCGCGGTGTATCTGGACGGCTCCATTATTGATATCAATGGCGGCGCGATCAGTGGCAACGCCACGACGACAGATGAGACGACGGTAGCCACGAAAACATATGGCACCGGGACCCGCTTCGCCTATAACGAAGCAAATGCCGGCAAGCAGGGCCTTGGCGGCGCTGTCCTCATGGTGAACAGTTCCGCCTTTATTATGACCGCCGGCGAGATCAGCGGTAACAGCGCCATCTGCGGCGGCGGCGTTTACGCTTACGATTCTGCCGTGTCGGTAACCGGCGGTACGTTCTCCGAGAATACGGCAGGCACAGCCACAGACGGCCAGGCCTACGGCGGGGCGCTCCACGTGGACGGCGCGGCCTCCACTCAGGTCACTATCGGCGGCAGCGCCCAGTTCACGGGCAACAGCGCCCAGCGCGGCGGCGCTTTCAGCACCGGTATCGACGCGGATACGGTCGCCCTGACAATAACGGGCGGCTCCTTTACGGGCAACACTGCGATGGCCTATGGGTCCATCGCCTTCATCTCTTCCAAGAACTCCGCCATCGACATCAGCGGCGCTGTGTTCAGCGGCAACAGCGCGGCCAAAGAGGGCGGCATCTATAAGGCGGCAAACGCTGCGAAGGAGCCGAATGGGAACGGCAGATTCACGATCAGCGGCGGGACACAGTTCATCAATAATACTGCGAATAAAGGCCCCTGCGTCTACGTCACAAAGGACAACGCGGATGCCATCAAAGAATTCCTTGTGGACGGCGTGACCTTCAGCGGCAACAAAGCCACCGACAACGCGGGCGTCATACAGTATAACGTTCCCAACTCCAAGTTCACAGTCAAAAACAGCACGTTTGAGAACAACAGCAGCAACAATAACGGCGGCTGCTTCTATGCGGCGGTGGACGCCCAGGGCACGACGTTCACCTTTGAGAGCAGCACCTTCACCGGGAACTACGCCAAGAACCAGGGCGGCGTGTGGCGCGGCTTCCCGCCCCAGAGCCAGTTCTTTTTCAATGACTGCACCTTTACCAACAACACAGCTGAGCTGGGCGACGGCGGCTGCCTCTACTTCCCCGGTGACGGCGAGAACTCCAACATCACCATCGACGGCGGCACCTTCTCCGGCAACACCTCCGGCGCTTCCGGCGGCGCGTTCCGTGCCAACCTGAACGGCGGCACGGTGACGGTCACCGGCAGCGCGAAGTTCACCGGCAACGTCGCCGATGTGAACGCCGGCGCGTTCTCCGTCCGCCGGAAGGGCGAGGGCTATTACGGCACGGTGCAGCTCCAGTCCTGCATCGTGGACGGCAACTGGTGCAACAGCGACTACTCCCGGTACACCGAGGCCGACCTGGAGTCGACCAAGCACTACAACACCGGCGGCATCTATATCGGCGAGAACATCACCTGCTATATGCAGGACGCCCTGATCACCGGCAACTACGTCGAGAGCGGCTTCACCGGCTCCACCGTGGGCAGCGGCATCGCCCTGTGCCCCAACGCCCAGGTGTTCCTGTACCCGGAGCACGGGGCCACCATCTACGGCAACGGCAGCAGCGGCATGGACATCCTGGCCGTGCCCTATGACTCGGTCATCCATCACGAGACGCCTGCCAAGCTCTACGTCAGCGACACGACCCCCGACGGCCGGGATTACAACTGGACCGACCTGTCCGGCGGCGACGCCCGCACCGGCAGCTATGACTGGACCAACATCCGCAATGGCATCGCCACGGCGGCCCTCGGCCCCGGCGGCGGCGAGGACAATCTGAATCCCGTGGGCTTCCGGGCCAATATCGACAACGCCGGCATCGCGACCGTGGCGAACGGCCCCAGCGGCGGCGACTACGCCGTGCAGATCACCAACAACATCGCGACGATCGCTGCGTACGGCGCCGGCGGCGTGATGGTCAACGGCACGGTCGTCGCGGGCAAGTTAGATGTCAGCGTGCAGAAGAGTGTCATGGTCCAGGGCGTGGGCGTGAGTCAGGCAACGCAGGATAAGTATAAAAAGGAAACGGAGTATAAGTTCCGGCTCAACATTATTGATGATGATGACCAAAGCGGCGCTAATCTTAGTAGCTCGCTGAGCCTCACATACAAAGTAGGAGGAAAAGAAAGTACGCTGTCCCTCACCAAGCAGAAACTTAGTTCCGATAGTGAATATGGGTCATACACAGGCCTCGTCAGCGACGAGTTCTCGGTAACGGGCGAGGGCACGGTGACATTTGACCCAGTCGAGAAAAGCAAAGTCTGGACAAAGGACGGGGCGGATTATAGGTTCCTGCTGGAGGAGACCACGACCGGCGGAGCTGATATAGTCGGTATCAGCGGCAAGAACGAGGATATTACAGAGGGTACGACCACCTTCTCCTTCACCGTCACCAACACCTTCCAGTTCGGTTCGCTGAAAGTGAGCAAGACGGTGGCCGCCGGCGGCGAGCCGGACAAAGAATGGACCTTCAATATCACGCTGACACCGCCCGATGAAGGCGAAGTCAACTTGGAAGGAACTTACCCCTGCACGATCCATAAGGACGATACTGATCAGCCCGGCACTGTGACGGTCGATGCTGATGGCGTGGTCACGCTCGATGGCGGTGATATCACCCTTGGGCACGAGGACTACATCACCATCTACGAGCTGCCCATCGGCACGAAGTACAGCGTGGAAGAGGTCGGGGCCAATACGGGCAACTATACGTCGAGTGCCTCCGAAGGAAAAATAGAGGGAAATATCACAAATACGGCCACTGTTGAGGCCAAGTTTACGAATACGCCCAGCGGAAACGGAAACCTGAAGGTCTCCAAGACCGTGGCCGGCCCCCAGGGCGACACCACGAAAGCCTGGGAGTTCGAGATCACGCTGACGAAGGGCGGCGCCGGGGTCAACCAACAGTTCAGTTACGAGGGCACCGTGGAAGAGCATGAGGGAGACAGCCTGGAAAACGGCCAGATCAGCTTTGATACTGCCGGCAAGGCGAAGGTGTACCTCAAGGACGGCCAGTCCATCACCATCAATGGCATCTCCGCCGGTACGGAATACACCGTCACCGAGACCGAGGACAATATGGGCAACTACGGGACGGTTTCCGAAGGCGACACCGGGACCATCATCATGGACCAAAAGGCAGAGGCCGCGTTCACCAACACCCGCAAGACCGGCGAACTGTCCGTCAGCAAGACGGTGATTGGCCCAGGCGACAACGCGAATAAGGAATTTACCTTCACCGTGACGCTGGATGATGCGCCCATCAACGGCACCTTCGGCGACATGCAATTCACCAACGGCGTGGCCACCGTTACCCTCAAGGGCGGCGAGACAAAGACCGCCACCGGTCTGCCCGCCGGCGTGACCTACACCGTCACCGAGACGACGGACGACAACTATACCACCACCCAGTCCAGCTTCACCGGCGCCATCCCCACCGACGGCACCACCGCCAAGGCCGAGTTCACCAACACCCGCAAGACCGGCGGCCTGACCGTGAAAAAGACCGTGGACGGCCCCGGCGATAAAAGGAAGAACTGGAACTTCACCGTGACGCTGGATGACAAGACTATCACCGGTACATTCGGCCAGATGCAGTTCAACAGCGGCGTGGCCACCTTCACCCTCACGGACAACGAGGAGAAGACTGCCGCCGGCCTGCCCGCCGGCGTGGGTTACACCGTCACCGAGACGGAAGAAAACCATCCCCCCTACGTCACGCAAAAAACAGGCGACAGCGGCACGATCCCAGCAGATTCAAACGCATCTGCCACGTTCACCAACATATTCAAGACCGGGAACTTGGCGATCACCAAGACCCTGGCAGGCGAACAAGGGGTACTTGATACGGGGACAGATTGGGAGTTCGAGATCACCCTGAAAGCGCCTGACGGCGTCGAGCTGCAAGACAACGAATACGATTACTCGATCGATCGGACAGGCGGCGCTGGACAGGAAACTGACAAATTGAAGCTCGTTGAAGGAACAGAAGAAAAGAAAACAGCCAAGCTCCAAGATGGTAATAATGTCAAGCTTAAGGGCGGCGAGAAGATCACCATCACCGGACTGCCTGCCGGCACGACCTATGAAGTGACCGAGACTAAGGCAAACGAGAACGGTTACCAGATGGATTCCACCGACGCGAAAGGCACTATCCCTGTCGATGCCACGGTAACGGCTGCGTTCACCAACACCAAGCCCGCGCCGGACACCGGAAACCTGAAGATCAGCAAGACCGTCACCGGCGCCGGCGATCCGGCGAAGGAGTGGCACTTCACCGTGACGCTTACGCCTCCTGCCGACGGAACGCTGAGCGATAATTATCCGTACACGGGATCGAAGAATGGCACTCTCCAATTCACGAAAACGCTGCCAGACGGGCCTTGGGTGTCCGAAAAGTTCACGCTGAAGCACAACGAGAGCATCACCATCACCGGCCTGCCCGCCGGCACGACCTATGAAGTGACCGAGGAAGAGGCCAACGCGGACGGCTATGATACCACCGACAGCGGCAATACGTCCGACAAGATCGTGAAAGACACGACCCCCGAGGTGAAGTTCACCAACTATTTGGCCCCGCCGACTCCGGTCACCGGCGCTCTGCGGGTCACCAAGACCGTCTCTGGCGATCTGGGCGACAAGACGAAGGTCTGGACCTTCACCATCACCCTGGCCGATGGTTCGGGCGTGGTCAACGACTCGTTCCCTTACGAGGGCACCGTGACGGATCGAACTGATGACAGTGTGGAAGATGGCAAGGTCACCTTCACTGATGGCGAGGCAACGGTGCATCTCACGCACGGTCAGTCCATCACGATCACCGGCCTGCCTGCGGGCGCGACCTATGAGGTGACCGAGACCGAAGCCGACACGGACGGCTATACCACCACGTACACCGGCCAGACCGGCGCCATTCCCGCCGACGGCACAGCGGAAGCGAAGGTGGACAATTACAAGCCCGCACCCCCTGAGCCCGACGATACGCCGGAGCCCGACGACACCCCGGAGCCCAGCGGTACGCCGGAGCCCAGCAGCTCGCCGGAGCCCAGCGCCACACCGGAACCCAGCGCCACACCGGAACCCAGCGCCACACCGGAACCCAGCGCCACACCGGAGCCCAGCGCCACACCGTGGCCCAGCACTTCACCGTGGCCCAGCGGCTCGCCTGGACCCAGCGGCACTCCGGGACCTACCCTGCCGCCGGGGACGACCTCTGAACCGTTCTACACGCCTGTTCCCACCGAGCCTGTCGCGCCCGCTACGGGGGACGGTATATCCCCCATGCCTTGGGCGCTGCTGGCGACCCTATGCGCCACCGGCCTGGTGGCCCTGACGACGCGGCGCAGAAGAAAGCCGCATGACCGGTAAAGACCCCAGAGCCGCAGGAGTTTCTCCTGCGGCTCTATATTTACCCTCATAAAAGCGGACAGTAGAAAAGAAGTCCCCCTGTTGTAGGAGAATGGCTACAACAGGGGGTAAGGGATATGACCCCGCGATCCTGTAAATGCGGGAGGAGGAAGCGACTGGGAAAGCCAAAAGCAGACATGGGCCCTGCAAGCCATCCAACAATGCCGGGATAGCTGCAACATGACATGTCAAAGCCGGCAGTGGGGTCATCCGCGCAGGCCTCGTTGACGCCGTTGGCGAAAGGGGTGCCGGCCAGCTTGTCCCGCTCCAGCCGTGCGACGTATGCCTCGCCGTCACGGCCGAGTTTGTCGTTGATCTTCATCCGCTTCTCCATGCGCTTTCGCACAGAAGGGTCTCGTTTGGGCCGGGGAGGAAGATCAGGCAGCACGGCCGCAAAGCGGTCATGGGCCAGGTCGTCAATGCTCAGTTTGAAGAACGCCGCCAGCCGACGCGCACAGCCGATGCTCATGTTGCGGCGGCCGAGTTCGAACTGGCAGACCTGGTTGGCGCTGAGGCCGACCGCGCTGGCGACGGCCTGCTGGGTCAAGCCCAGGTAAGTGCGCAGATACCGGGCGAGGCTGAAGGGATTGGTGCGCTTTCTTTTGCGTTTCATATCTATACCTTTCTATTCTATCTTTAGAATGTTGTACTATCTGTGTTTTCAAAAAGCACGTTTAGCTCGTCGGAAAACAGATAGGTTATTTCAATATGCTTGTCCTCAAAAACGCGGATGCTTTTGACGGTCTGAGCAAGCGTTGCTCGGTCGAGCGTTTCCAGTTCGCCGCGGCGGACAAGCTGTTCTACCCATGAGTGCTCCAGAACTTCATCGGGCCGTTCTTGCTTCTCGGCCTTGGCGATCTGGGCCTCAAGGTCACTTTCCTGCCGGTCATAATCTGCCTTGTAACGCATAAACTCTTCGCGGCTGAGAAGCTTGTCCCGGTAATCCTCATAGGTGCTTTGCTTCAGATGACGGATACGGGCAAGAGCGCCTTGGAGCCGGGCCAGCTCGTTCTCTCGGTGGGATGCGACAGGGGAGGAGGCTCGCTGCTCCTCAGACAGAGCTTTGAGGTCAGTAACGGCGCGGATAACACGGTTTATGTCATTTAGGATGATTTCAGAGAGAGTGTCCTCTCTGATATAGTGAGGAGAGCAGACAGATGTTCCATAGCGATGGTAAGACCCACAGGAGTATGTCACACGTCCGTTCCAGGTGGTCTTACACATGGAGCGGCCGCAGTCTCCGCAGGTGAGGAGCCCTGCGTACATACTCACATTTCCCTCGAAATCAATGGGACGGGCGTTGGCGCTTATCTGTGCCTGGACGGTATCCCACAACTCCCGGGAGATGATGGGCTCATGCATCCCCTCAACGACGATCCAATCCTTCTCCGGGGCGGCCTTTGCTTTCGCGTGCATACCGGGGCGGACATACCGGCCAGATACGACTGTGCCTATATAGACCTGGCTTCGCAGGATGCGATGGACGGTGGCATATGTCCAGTATCTGGTGGAGTCCAGTTTGTGATTGTTGGTGTACCGCTCGCCCATGAGGCGCTTGTACTCGCTGGGGCATGGGATATGCTCGTCGTTCAAAGTCTTGGCGATGCGTATCTGGCCGATCCCAGCGGCGGCCATTGTGAAGATACGCCTCACGACCTGGGATGCCACCGGGTCAATAATAAGATGGTTCTTCTTGTCGGGGTCTTTCAGATAACCATAGGAGGCAAAAGCCCCGACGAATTCACCCCGTCGCTGCTTGGTGGTGAAGGAACTGCGGACTTTGGAGGAGATGTCCTTGGCGTACTGGGTGTTGAAGACGTTTTTCAGCGGCAGGAGCATATCGTAGGGGCCCTGGAGGCTGTCCACGGCGTCGTTGACCGCGATGAAGCGGACATCCCGAGAGGGGAACCACCGTTCCAGATAATAGCCCATGTCGATGTAGTCCCGGCCGAAGCGGGAAAGGTCTTTTACGACCACACAGTCGATCCTGCCAGCGTTGATGTCCTCAAGCATCCGCTTAAAGGCCGGCCGGTCAAAATTGGTGCCGGTGAAACCGTCGTCCACATAGTCATCGGTGAGGACCAGCTCCGTATGCCGGCCGCAGTAGTCCTCTATCAAACGGAGCTGGTTTCCGATGCTGTCACTTTCCAGCTTGTCCCCATCCTCACGGGACAAGCGGGCGTAGCGGGCGACCTTGTATTTTTCTTTTGTGTATGTCATTGCGCGTGTCCTCAGGCCGCGGTATGTACCTTGATGAGGTCGGCGGCTACCTGTTCCGCCGTGCGCTTTCCGTCAAAGAGACGAACGATGCGGTAGGGGGGGACGGGCAGCTTGCGAGAGGAGGGGGCGCTGGTTTTGTCCGTATTCATTCTTGACCTCCATAATAAGAATTCTTGTTCATTGTTATGAAGGTACGCCGGCAAACATACCTGGGTAAGCTTGAGACGGGCGGGCTTCTGACCATGGTAGGAGTCATAAACTGGCGGCATAGCATGTTCTCACACTCCTTATTAAATTAATAAGAAAACACCGTGCAGGTAGAAACCCTACACGGTGCCTGTGAGAATACATGCACTGCCTAGCCGCGCTGCCGCGCTTGTAATACCATGTCGTGCGGTTCCGGTGCATGCCGGGAGCACGACCGGTATCCTGCGGTATAACAGCGCGGAGCGTCTGTTATACCATCGCTCTCTTGCGAAAACACGAAAGTGCTGGTATAATACAAGATGCGGTGCGACGTAAGTCGTTGTGTAGGTGATGAGACCACCTGTGCAGGCGTGAAGGGGTTGCCGCCCCTTCATGCTGCCGTTTGTTTTCTTTATGTGCTGATTATATCATATACGCATGCGTATGTCAAGAGAAAAATACGCCTGCGTATAATTTTTTCTTGAATAATTCTTCCTAATAGGGTATTATATGGTTGAAAGTAGGTGTTTTCAGTGGCTCGTACCGAATCAGTTGACCGTGCAATACGGAAGTATGATGCAGAAAAGGTCGATAAAATCATGTTCCGGGTCCCTAAAGGCAAGAAGGAAATCATCAATTCGCACGCCGCGGAGATGGGCGAGTCTATGGCTTCTTTCTTGAACCGAGCCATTGATGAAACAATGGAAAGGGACAAGACGAAGTAGTCTGTCTGGCATATCGTCACGGCATTTGCGTGGTGCATGGAGCCAATACGACGTGGCAAAACCCGCAAATGCCCTGTTTGCAGTTGCCGCACTCGCACATCACCCTGGGGCAACGAGGACACCCAGACCCTCATCGACATCCTGACAAAGTACGACGTGCGGGCCACGTTCTTTCTGGTGGGCCAGTGGGTGGACAAATACCCTGAGAGCGTGAAGGCTCTTTCCGACGCAGGCATGGAGATAGGCAACCACTCGGATACCCATCCCCATATGGCAAAGCTGTCCGAAAAGCAGATCATCGACGAGGTGAGCCTTGCCAGCGGCAAGATCGAGGCCATCACAGGAACACCGGTGAGCCTGTTCCGCTGTCCCTATGGGGAATATGACGATGAGGTGATCACCACCGTCCGCAACATGGGCGTCCAGCCCATCCAGTGGGACGTGGATTCCCTGGACTGGAAGGACCTGAGCGCGGACGATATCTACAAGCGGGTCACCTCCAGAGTGACGGACGGGAGCATCATTCTGTTCCACAACGCCGCCAAGCATACCCCGGAGGCCCTGGCGGGGATCATTGAGTACCTGCTCCAGGAGGGATACGAGATCGTGCCGGTGTCGGAGCTTCTTCTGACAGGGGAGTATGATATCGACAACACCGGGCGCATGACGCCAAAGGCGTGACGATGCCGGCCCCGCGCAAAAAAGGCGTGGGGCCGGCTTTTTCAGCGATGATGAGGTGAGGGGACATATCCGGAAAGCCCTCCTTTCGTGTAAAATGGGTGAAAGGAGGGAATAGATAATGTTTCTCATAGAAAGAGCAGAGATGGATAGGTTCCGGGCGTACCTGCAGGAGCGGGAGTGCAGCGGCGCGACGGTAGCCAAGTATATGCGCGATGTGGGGCAACTGGCGGCGTTCTGCGCCGGGCGTGTTGAAGATAAGGGCACGCTCATCGCGTTCAAGGAGGTGCTACAGGCGAAAGGGTACGCCGCGGCCAGCGTCAATTCCATGCTGGCGGCGGTGAACTGCTATCTGGCCTTCGCTGGGCACCTTGAGTGGAAGCTGCGGTATCTGAAGGTGCAGAGGACGAACTTTGCATCCAAGGAGAAGGAGCTGACGCAGACGGAGTACCGCCGCCTGGTGGAAGCGGCGGAAGCGAAGGGAGAAAGCCGCCTGGCTATGCTGGTGCAGACGATCTGTGCCACCGGTATCCGGGTAAGCGAGGTGCGGGCCATTACGGTGGAGAGTCTCCTGTCCGGGCAGGCGGAGATACGGAACAAGGGGCGTATCCGGGTGATCCTGCTGCCAAAAAAGCTGTGCGGGGTATTGTTGAAATACTGCCGGAAAAGAGGCATTTCTCAGGGCCAGGTATTCGTGACCAGAAACGGACGTCCCATGGACCGGAGCAACATATGGAAGATGATGAAGCGGCTGGGAGAGATGGCGAAAGTGAGCGCGGCGAAGGTGTTTCCCCATAACCTGCGGCATCTGTTTGCCCGAACCTATTACAAGACCTATAAGGACATCGTGCGTCTGGCGGACATCCTCGGTCACGCCAGTGTGGATACCACGCGTATCTATACCATTCGGACGGGAAAAGAACAGCAGCGGCAGATAGAACGTCTGCCGCTGCTGCTATAGAAACAGCGTGACCACATAATGTTCATTATGTGGTAAAACAAAAAAATGCCCCTGCATCAAGCGATGCAGAGGCAGTACGGAAGATTTGGGCGTGAGTTATTATAGGCACAAATGATCACAGTTGTGCCTATACATCAATATATAGTTACAATTTAGTTAAAACCACGGCTAATCTGGTGGTTTCAAGCATTTGGAAAGACTCATTTAGTTGACAATAAGTTCGAAACAATGTATAATTCCTTGGAACATATGTAAGTGTTCTATTTTGGCGTGACCACATAATGAACATTATGTGGTGAAGGGGGCCGGCGCGTGGGCATCGAGCTGTATCCGCACAACGAAAAAGCCTATCGCGCAATGCGAAAAATGCTGAACAAGAAGGGGCTCGCCGCCGTGGTCCATCCCACGGGGACGGGCAAGTCCTTTATTGCTTTTAAGCTGTGCGAGGACGAGCCGGACAAGACTGTCTGCTGGCTGTCTCCTTCGGAGTATATCTTCAAGACTCAGATAGAGAACCTGAAGCGCGCCTCCGGCTATGAGCCGCGGAACATCAAGTTCTACACCTACGCCAAGCTCATGATGATGAGCGATGCGGAGATGGCGGAGATCCGGCCGGATATCATCATATATGACGAATTCCATCGAGCCGGCGCGGAGATGTGGTCGGCGGGAGTTGAACGGCTGAGGAAGATGTATCCGCTGGTTCCGGTCTTGGGGCTGTCGGCTACCGCGGTGCGCTACCTGGACAGCAACCGGGACATGTCCGAGGAGATCTTCTCGGGCCATGTGGCATCTGAAATGACGTTGGGCGAAGCCATCGTCCGGGGCATCCTGCCCGCGCCCAAGTATGTGACCACCGTGTTCCGGTATCAGAACCAGCTGACCCAGCTGGAAGAGCGGGTGGAACGAGTCCGGGGCGCAGGCGTGAAGGACGCCAATGAGCGGTACCTGGAGGCGCTGCGGCGGGCCCTGGAGCAGGCGGATGGATTGGATACCGTCTTTGCCCGGCATATGGCCAATAGAAGGGGAAAATACATCCTCTTCTGTTCGGACTATGACCACATCCAGGAACTGCGCGCTTACACCCATGATTGGTTTTCCGGAGTGAACCAAAATATCCATACCTACCTGGCCTATTCGGCGGACCCGGACACAAGCAAAGAGTTTGCCGCCTTCAAGGCGGACGACAGCGACGCGCTGAAGCTGCTGTACTGCATCAACATGCTCAACGAGGGGGTGCACGTGAAGGGCATCTCCGGCGTTGTCCTGTTCCGGCCCACGGTGAGCCCCATCGTGTATAAACAGCAGATCGGGCGGGCGCTCACGGCGGGCGACAGCGCAACGCCCCTTATCATCGATGTGGTGAACAACTTCGAGGGACTATGCAGCATCGACTCCATCAAAGAGGAGATGCAGCTTGCTGTACAGCAGTTTTACAGCGAGGGACGAAGCGATGAGATCGTGACGGACCGGTTTGAGGTCATCGAACAGGTCAAGGACTGCCGGGAGCTGTTCGAGAGGCTGGAGAGGAGCCTCGCCAGCAGCTGGGAGCAGTACTTCCAGGCGGCCAGTATATTTGCCGCAGAGAACGGCCATCTGCGGGTACCGAAGAATTTTCAGACGAAGGAAGGTCTGCACCTGGGGGCATGGATCGTCACCCAGCGGGCCATCCGTGCAAAGGGGAGCGGACTGACGGATTCCCAGATCGCCCGGCTGGACGGTATCGGCATGATATGGGACAACCGGCTGGAATCTGCCTGGAACCGCGGGGTCGCCCATTGCAAGGAATATGCCCGAGAGCACGGCGACCTGGAGGTACCTGTGCGGTATGTCTCTCCGGACGGGTACAAGCTGGGGGCATTCATCAACCGGATGCGCCGGTGGTATGCCAACGGGGAGAAGCAGGCGGTGCTCACGCCGGAGCGCGTGGCGGAGCTGGAGGCGCTGGGGATGCGCTGGAGCGCCGTGAACCTGAAGTGGGAGCGCAATTACCTGCAGGCCGCGGAGTATTACCGGGAACACGGCGATCTTCTGGTGCCGCAGGGTTATAAAACAGCGGATGGCTACGCCCTTGGGGAGTGGATAAGACGGCTGCGGAAAAGCTACCGCGCCGGGACACTGACCCAAGAGCAGATAGAGCGTCTGGAGGCCATTGGCATGTTTTGGGGCAGCCGGCGTTCCGAGTCCTGGGAGACCAATTACCGCGAGGCGGAGAAATACTACGAAGCCCACGGGGACCTGGACCTGACGGCAGGGTACTACACAGAGGACGGTTTTGCTCTGGGCAAGTGGGTGGTGGAACTTCGGCGTCAGCGCAAACAGGGAAGTTCCAGTCTTACTCCGGAGCGGATCGCCCGGCTGGACGCCATTGGGATGATATGGGACAAGCTCTCCTCCTGGGAATACCGGTATGAACTGTGCCAGAGGTACCTGGAGGAAAACCACGGCATGACCATCCCGAGGGATTACAAGACGGCGGATGGGATCTGGCTGGGCACATGGCTGTACCGGCAGAGGCGGCTCGCGGAAGGACATCCCTCACAGATGAGCGAAGAACGCCGACAGAAGATACTGAAGCTGGAAGTCTATGGACCGGATGCAGGGATAGGCAGAAGGACAAAGAGATATAAGCTGGCTGATGCGGTCGACCGGGCAGGACCTGTCTGAGCGTTGGGCAGATGCAGAAGTATGCACCGACGGCAGGTAGAAGATAAACGGAAGGAATACACGACGACATGACAGAGAAAGAGAGATTCGGCAAGATCGCGGTAGCGGGCATCGGGTATGTAGGACTGAGCATGGCGGTGCTGCTGTCGCGGGAGCACGAGGTGGCGGCCACGTGTCAGCATCAGGCGAAAGCAGACATGCTGAACAAGGAAAAGCGGTCCCCCATCCGTGACCCGGAGATCGAGGAATTCCTGGCGACGAAGGACCTGCACCTCACAGTGACCACAGACGGGAAGGAAGCCTATACGGGCGCGGACCTGGTGATCGTGGCGACGCCCACCAACTATGACCCTCACAAGCACTATTTCGATACCTCCGCGGTGGAGGATGTGGTGGCCCAGGTGATGGAATACGCCCCGGACGCCATCATCGTCATCAAGAGCACCATCCCCGTGGGATATACCAAGAGCCTGCGGGAGAAGACGGGATGTAAGAATATCCTATTCAGCCCGGAGTTTCTGCGGGAGAGCCGGGCGCTGTACGACAACCTCTATCCCCGGCGGATCATCGTGGGGACGGATATGGAGGACGATCGCCTTGTGAAAGCGGCGGAGGCATTCGGCGCGCTTCTGAAGGGCGCCGCCCTGCGGGAGGATGTGCCCGTGCTGACCATGGGTTTCACGGAGGCGGAGGCGGTAAAGCTGTTCGCCAATACATATCTGGCCATGCGTGTGAGCTTTTTCAACGAGCTGGACACCTACGCGGAGCTGAACGGTCTGAACGCCCGTGAGATCATCGACGGGGTGTGCTTGGATTACCGCATCGGGGACGGGTACAACAACCCAAGCTTTGGCTATGGCGGGTACTGCTTCCCGAAGGATACGAAGCAGTTGCTTGCAAACTGCGCGGACGTGCCCCAGCGGCTGATCCGGGCTGTGGTGGAGACCAACGAGGTGCGCAAGGAGCATATCGCCTCCCAGGTGATGAAGCGTCTGGCGGGGAAGAGCGCGCCTGTGGTGGGTGTGTACCGTCTGACCATGAAGTCCAACTCCGACAACTTCCGGGAGAGCGCCATCCAGGGCGTGATGAAGTACCTGGCGGACCAGGGCGTGAAGATCGTGATATACGAGCCCACGCTCAGCGGCGGGGATTTCAACGGTTATCCGGTGAACAACGACCTGTCGGCGTTCATGGATACATGCGATGTGATCATCGCGAACCGTTATGACGAGGAGCTGGCGCCGGCGGCGGACAAGCTGTACACGCGGGACCAGTTCCATCGGGATTGAGGGTAATGCAGGAATGAAGATATTGGTGACAGGCGGCGCGGGTTTCCTGGGTTCCAACCTGTGCGGGAGGCTTGTAAGGGACCAGGGAAACTACGTGTACTGCCTGGATAACATGCAGACCGGGCGGATGGAGAACATCCGGGAGCTGATGGACAAGCCCAACTTCCAGTTCATAGAGCACGACATCGTGGAGCCGATAGAGCTGAAAGTGGACCAGATCTACAACGCGGCGTGCCCGGCCAGCCCTCCCGCCTACCAGGCGGACCCGGTGCACACGCTGAAGACCAGCGTGTTCGGGATGCTGAACATGCTGGAGCTGGCGAGAAAGAATGACGCCACGGTTTTGCAGTTCTCCACATCGGAGGTATACGGGGACGCCCAGGTGCACCCCCAGCCGGAGACGTACTGGGGGAACGTGAATCCGGACGGGATACGCAGCTGCTACGACGAGGGGAAGCGAGCGGCGGAGACGCTGTGCTTCGACTACCACCGCGAGTATGGTGTGAAGGTCAAGGTGATCCGCATCTTCAATACATACGGCCCGAAGATGGACCCCAAGGACGGGCGTGTGATCAGCAACTTCGTGAACCAGGCGCTGCGGGGCGAGGACCTGACGGTGTACGGCGACGGGAAGCAGACGCGGAGCTTCTGTTACGTGGACGACCTGATCGAGGGCATCTACCGGATGATGAACAGCACTGACGAGGTAACAGGTCCGGTGAACCTGGGCAACCCTGGGGAGTTCACGATGCTGGAGCTGGCGGAGGAAGTGCTGCGGCAGACGGGGAGCCGATCGAAGCTGGTGCACAAGGAGCTTCCGAAGGACGACCCAAAGCAGCGGCGGCCGGACATCACGAAAGCCAAACAATTGCTTGGCTGGGAGCCGAAGGTGGCTCTGCGGGAGGGCCTGGCGAAGACGATAGAGTACTACAGAGGGCTCATGGGTAGGGCCTGAGTTGGGAGAGAGCGAGCTTGGACGCGGAGAACAGGACGACGGCGGCGGTGACGGAAGCTCCGGTGAAGGTAACGGAGCTTACCGGCAACACCAGCCGTACATACAAGTTCATAAAGCGCGCGTTCGATATCGTCGTGTCGGCGGTCGGACTCATAGTGACCTCGCCAGTTCTCCTGGTCGCGATGCTTGCTATCGTATTAGAGGACGGTTCACCTCCCTTTTTCTTCCAACCGCGCATCGGAAAGGATTGTAAACCATTCTGGATGGTGAAGCTGCGGAGCATGCGGCCGGACGCGGAGCAGGTGTTGGCGCGGCTGTCTGAGGCAGAGAAAGAGGAGTTTTCCCAGAATTTCAAGCTGAAGAACGACCCGCGGATAACGAAGGTCGGGCACTTCATCCGCAAGACGAGCATAGACGAGCTGCCGCAGCTCTGGAATGTATTGACAGGTGACATGAGTCTGGTAGGGCCCCGGCCGCCGCTGCTGGTGGAGGAAGAAGCATACGGAGAGCATTTAGCGAAGGTGATGTCTGTCCGGCCAGGGATCACTGGTTACTGGCAGGTCCATGGCCGGAGCGAAATAGATTTCAGCGAGCGCATCGAGCTGAACGAATACTACATAGATAACTGCAGCTTGTGGCTGGACCTGAAGATATTGGTTGCGACGGTCGGAGTCGTGGTCCACGGGGGGGGGAGCATACTAAAAGGTTCTGTCCGCAGGACAGGAACAAAGCGTGTTTCTTTCAAGCTTCCCCGGATATTGAAAGCGGCGCTGTACTTCCCTCTGCTGTTGGCAGTGCCGACAGCGGGAACGGGCGCGGAGACAAAGGCAGAACCACAGAAGACGGAGCCGGGCGCAGGCTATCGCTTCGTCAAGCGTATGTTCGACATCGTGGCGTCGGCGATCGCGCTTATCGTTTTGTCTCCGTTGCTTCTTGTTGTCTCCCTTCTCATCGTATTGGATGATCCGAAGGGAGCGCCCATCTTCACGCAGACGAGGGTGGGCAAGGATGGGAAGGAATTCCGGTTTTATAAGTTCCGGTCCATGGTAGTGGATGCTGAGGAGCGCCTGGATGAACTGATGGGCCAGAATGAGATGGACGGGCCGGTATTCAAGATCAAGGACGACCCTCGAATCACGCGAATGGGAAAATTCATCCGTAAGACGAGCATAGATGAGCTCCCGCAGCTTTGGAACGTGCTTCGGGGCGATATGAGCATCGTGGGACCCCGGCCGCCGGTGCCGCGGGAGGTAGCGCAGTACAGCGATTACCAGCGGCAGAGGCTGAGCGTGACGCCGGGACTGACCTGCTACTGGCAGGTGCGGAAGGACCGAAATCTGTGCAGTTTTGACGAGTGGGTGGAGATGGACCTGCAGTACATACGGGAGAGAAGCATAGGCACCGATCTGAAGATCATCTTCAAGACCTTTGGCGCCGTTCTGGGTATGAACGGAGAGTAGGGAAAGGAAACACAGCAGGAGACATGGCAATTCTGGTGACAGGCGGAGCCGGATACATCGGCTCCCATGTGAACAAGCTTCTGGCCCATGAGGGCTATGAGACGGTGGTGTTCGACAACATGATATACGGCCACCGGGAGGCGGTGAAGTGGGGGACGCTGATCGAGGGGGATTTGAAGAACATCGGCCAGATCGAGGCGGTGTTCGAGAGGTATCCCATCGAGGCGGTGTTCCACTTTGCGGCCTATGCCTATGTGGGGGAGTCGGTGGCGGAGCCGGAGAAATATTACTACAACAACATCGGCTGCACGCTGAATCTGTTAAAGGTGATGCGCCGTCATGGCTGCGACAAGATCATCTTCTCGTCCAGCTGCGCGACCTACGGCGAGCCGGAAAAGACGCCTATCACGGAGGACATGCCCCAGGACCCCATCAACCCATACGGGTTCACGAAGTACGCAGTGGAGCGGATATTCAGGGACTACGAGAGAGCGTATGGGCTCAAATATGTGGTGCTGCGTTACTTCAACGCGGCGGGAGCGGACCCGGAGGGAGAGATAGGGGAAGCCCACGACCCGGAGACGCATATCATCCCGCTGATCCTGGATGCGGCCAGCGGGAAGCGACCCAACGTGAAGGTGTTCGGTACGGACTATCCGACGCGGGACGGGAGCTGCATCCGGGACTACATACATGTGAGCGACCTGGCGGCGGCACACCTGCTGGCGCTGCGGCACCTGGAGGCGGGGAAGGAGAGCCAGTTTCTGAACCTTGGGAACACGAAGGGGACGAGCGTGCTGGAGCTGATAGAGGCGGCGAAGCGGGTGACGGAGAGAGATATCCCGGTAGTGCTGTCTGAGCGGCGGCCGGGAGACCCGGCGATCCTGGTAGGCAGCAGCGAGAAGGCGAAGCGCGTCCTGGGCTGGGAGCCCATGTATGGAGATATAGACACCATCGTGCGGCACGCCTGGGCCTGGCACGAGCGGTGACAAAGATTGAAAATCAACAAAGAAATGAGGGAAGAAATATGGTGAGGCGGGCCCTTCGGTACATCGACAGAGTCGGAGAAAAATATGAATTATCTGCGCGTTTGTTGACGGCTGTCAAAAAGACGGGAATACCGGGAAAAGTCAGAGCACATCTCTATCTTTCAGAGGGCAAGCGTCAGAGAAAGCATCCGACAGAGGAGATGCTGAAAAGCCAGCTGTTCTTCCGGGAGAATCGTCAGCGGGCAGAGAACATCTTGGAAATGCTGGCGGATGAAAAGTCAAAAAAAGTGTGGGGGGGGGGTAATCCGTTACCGCACTATGAGGGATCCATTCCCGCGTGAGCTATGTGACCTGGGTAATTGTTATTTCGTGGACGATATTATTCAGATAGAAAATAATGAGGTTTTTATAGATGCGGGTGCCTATGTTGGCGACACGATCAATGAACTCAAGTCCCTGGCCGGACAAAGAAATGTAAGACTGAAAAGAGTCGTTTCCTTTGAGCCGGAGGAGATCAATTTTTCTATGCTTGAACAGACCCACGGGAATGACCCCGATGTTGTGCTCCATAAGAAGGGGCTCTCGGATAAGGACGCGGAGGTAAAGTTCTCTGGCTCCGGCGCGGGGGCGAAGATCACAGACAGCGGAGCGGACGGCGCGACGATATCTGTAGTCCGGCTGGACAGTCTGCCGGAGTGTCAGGACGCTACGTGGATCAAGATGGATATTGAGGGCGCGGAACTGCCTGCCTTGAAGGGTGCGGAGGGGATCATTCGGAGAAATCGTCCAAAGCTGACGATCTGCATTTATCACAGCGATGAAGATATGCTCCAAATTGCGGAGTACATACATGAACTTGTGCCAGGCTACAGGCTGTATGTCAGACATCATTCACTTGTGCCCCTGTTTGAGACGGTCATATACGCTGTCCCCTAATGCGCCTGGACCTGGCACGAGAAGAGAGTTTTGAGGAATGAAAGTATGAGCGAGCCAATTCGTGTTGCGCATATCATTGGCAAGGTGAGGAATGGCGGCGTTGAATCAGTCGTCATGAATTATTACCGGCACATTGACCGAACAAAGATACAGTTTGACTTTCTGATAGATTCTGATTTTTCCGATGATGTATTTCGTACCAGTCCGCTGAAAGAGGCAGAGGAACTCGGCGGCCGGGTCTATATCATTCCACCGTACCAGGATCTACCCAGGTATCTTTCAGAACTAATCAAGGTCTTTCGCAGAGAGCAATATCAGATCGCTCATTCACATCTCAATACGTTAAGCGTTTTTCCGCTCTACGCGGCAAAAAAAGCCGGGGTTCCTATCCGCATTGCACACAGCCATTCTACTGCGGTAAAAGGGGAGCATGTGAAAAGCATGATTAAGTATAGTCTACGCCCGTTTGCAAAGGTGTTCGCCACGAATTATGCGGCGTGCTCAACATATGCAGGGGAATGGCTGTTCGGCAAAAAAGCGTTGGAACGGGGAGAAGTCAAAATCTTTACAAATGCCATTGATCTAAAACAGTTCAGATATGATGAAAAAGTGCGGGAAGAAACAAGAAATGAACTGGGGGTCCAGGACAGGTTCGTGATCGGCAATGTGGGCCGGTTCTGCTACCAGAAGAATCAGAGATTCTCTCTTGATGTATTTTCCGAGGTGTGTAAGAGAAACCCAAAAGCAGTCCTATTGTTCATTGGGGATGGAAAAGACCGCAAAATAATCGAAGAAGAATCAAGAAAAATACAGAAGGGACAAGTTGTCTTTCTTGGGAGCAGGGATGACGTTGGGAGGTTATACCCGGCAATGGACGTTTTTTTGTTTCCCACCAGGTATGAAGGACTGGGGCTGGCGGCGGTCGAGGCGCAGATGTGTGGGGTAAAAACGGTCGTTTCCCAGGCAGTACCATCTGAGGCGAGAATATCTCCCTCAACGATCGTTATGGATCTGTGTGCCGGGGCATCTGCTTGGGCTGACGCTGTCACTTCTCCTTGCGTTGTCGAAGCGGTGCCGCAGGAGATACGCGAAGAATATGATATTTCCTTCCAGGCAGAGGAAATGGTCGATTACTATGAGAGGCTTTTGGCGGCGAGACAGTGTGAAATGACGACACAGAAGACTCAAAAAACCATCCGGGGGGGGGTACAACTCCTAACTGAAAACAGGGGAAATGCCCCTGTTATATACATCACAGCTATTCCGGCGCTCTGTGCAGCCTCTGAAATGAAGGCGGCGTGAATGGGACAGGCTGCTGAAAATGAGAGCAGGGCCGGGATACAAGTTGTATATGCCTGCGATGATAACTATGCCATGCTGGCGGGTATCTCCATCGCGTCGCTGCTGGAGCGTTGCAGAAGAGATACTGAACTGACTGTCTATGTGCTGTGCTGTGAGGTTTCGGAGGAGAATATGGCCCGGCTGCGAGCAGTTGGGGATAGATGTCGGCAGAGGCTCGTTTTGCTCGATGCCAGCGATGTTATCCGAGAGTTGAGCAAGCAGTATATTGACGTACAACGATGGAGCCTGGCGGCGTATGCGAGATTGCTGACACCAGAGCTTTTGCCGGATTTGGGAAAGATATTGTATTTGGACTGCGACACGCTGGTCACCGACGATATTACAGAGTTATGGGATACACCGCTGGCAAAAGCGAGCTGCGCCGCTGTATCGGAACCAGTCAGTGCACTGCATAAGAGAAATGTGGGTCTTGCAAAGGACGAGCCATATTATAACTCCGGGGTCATGCTGATAGACCTGGACAAGTGGCGGGATGAGGATATCATTCCCCGGTTCGCAGAGTGCATCCGACGTCATAACGGGCTGGTGCCCTATGTGGACCAGGGGTGTGTCAATGAGGTATGCCGGGGGGAAATTATCACATTACCAGTACGGTATAACGTGCATACGCTGCTGTATGACTTTACGGATGAGGAAACGGCGGTTTACCGGCGGGACGCAGGTGTATATGCCAAGGAAGAGATAGAAACCGCAAAAAAACACCCAGTGGTCGTACATTTCACAAGCTCATTTCTCTCCCGGCGGCCATGGATCGAAGGAAGCGGTCACCCCTATACGAAGGAATGGGAGTGCGTTCAAGCAAAGACGCCCTGGGCGGATACGCCGAAGCGCCCTTATCATCCCGATATGGCAAGACGGTCATTGAATATGTTTTACCGGCATGCCCCGCGAAAACTGGGATTGTTTGCGGCGATGTTGGTCAATTCCTATATAAGACCGCTGATGAAACGATAAAACAAAGTAGTTGATATGGTGGGAAAAGACAAAAGAAAACAACCTGAGGGAAGCGAGGAATCCAGTTGTGCAAGTGACCTATAAGGAATTAAAAGCAACTTTCCCGGATGAGAAAAAGGCGATCGAATCCCTTTATGGGCGAATTTTTCCGGTCAGGAAAATATCATATTTAGTGACGATACCCTTGCTTAGGATGGATGTTACGCCCTTTGCGGTTTCTGTCAGTTCCATCGCAGTTGCTATGGCGGCATGCCTTATGCTCTCGCTGCCATTGGCATGGGCGCGCGTGACAGGCATCGTGCTGGCGGTATTGTGGCATATTCTCGACTGTGTCGATGGCAATATCGCAAGGTATACGAAAAAGGCCTCCAGAATGGGCGAGGCTGTTGACGCAATATGCGGTTACTTTATCCTATCATTTCTTTGCATGGCCCTGGGGATCGCCAGCTACAATATCGGTGAAAATTATCTGGGGATTTCGCCGCATTGGTTCTTGATTTTCGGTGGTGTTGCGTCTGTTTCTGTCACCTTGTCCAGGCTGATTCATCAAAAATATGCCTTTCAGGCAAAAATGGCTGAGGATGAGATGAAAATTTATATTGAAAAGGGTGAGCATCGGTACTCGTTGACCGGTTTTCACAAGCTCCGCGGCTTCATTGACGCCAACATGGGACCGGTGGGGATCCCCATGTTCGTTCTATGGCTGAGCCCATTTTTCAATCTTTATCATATTTTGGCGGTCTACTATTGTGCTTTTAATGTCCTCTCACTCGTCGTGCTTACATACTATTATTTGCGTCAGTGTAAAAAAACAGATGCCTTGTTGAACGCTGCCCGTGAGAAAGTGGTCGCTGATACGAAAGAGAACAAATGAACGTTGCAATTATTTTTGCTGGCGGTACGGGGCAAAGGATGAACTCCCGCACTATTCCAAAACAGTTTTTGGAACTGCACGGCAAACCGATCCTGGTGTATACGCTGGAGCAATTTCAAAAGCATCGGCAGATCGACGGCATTATCGTGGTATGCCTCGAAGAATGGATAGATCACTGCAAGAGTCTGGTCGAGCAGTACGGTCTGACGAAGGTCGCCGCGATCACGCCCGGGGGTGAAACGGGACAATTGTCCATCTACCACGGGCTCCACAAGGCGGCGGAGTTATATCCGAAGCGGAGCGTCGTGCTCATCCATGACGGCGTACGGCCGCTGATCGACAGCGAAACAATCTCCAGGGTCATCGCTTGTGTTCAGGCCCATGGGACTGCGATCACGGTCATGCCCGTGGTGGAGACCGTCATCATGGAGGGGGAGGACGGCGTGATCAAAAGCGTTGTTGACAGGTGTCTGTGCCGGACGGCAAAGGCACCGCAGGGGTTTTATCTGGGGGATATACTTGCCGCACATGAAAAAGCGCTTGAGGAGGGGCAGACCGATCTTGTGGATTCCGCTACACTGATGTGGCGGTATGGCTATACGCTCCACACAGTAGAAGGAAAAAGAGAGAATATCAAGATCACGACCCCGATGGATTTTTACATTTTCCGCGCGCTCACAGACGCTCAGGAGAATTTGCAGGTTTTTGGCTTGTAGAGGGGGATACATGGAAAATGAACTGAAGCAGGTGGAACGCGACGCCTTATCCATATGCGAAGCGGCGTTCATCCCATGGGAGGCGCTCCGTGGCCGGCGTATCCTTGTTACAGGCGCGACGGGCCTGATCGGCCATACGCTCATATATGCGCTCGCGGCGGCAAATCTGCGGAAGGGGCTCGGCCTAACGATCCTTGCGTTGGTCCGCGACGAGGCGCGGGCAAGACAGCGTTTCGAGAGCCTTGAGGGGAAAGAAGCGCTGGAGTTTGTATGTGGAACGGTGGAAGAACTGCCGCGGATCGACGGGCCGGTCCATTATATCGTCCATGGGGCCAGCCAGACTTCCAGCAAGATGTTCGTCGAGCGCCCTGTTGAGACCATCATCACGGCGCTGCGCGGGACAGAAAATCTGCTTGAGCTGGCCAGGGAAAAAAAGACAGAGGGGTTCGTTTATCTTTCCAGCATGGAGGTCTATGGCTTCCCTGAAAAGGGACGTAAAGTCACGGAAGATGACATCGGCGCCCTCTCGCCGCTGGATATGCGCAACAGTTACCCGATCAGCAAAGTGCAATGTGAGAGCCTTTGCTGTGCATATGCCAGGGAATACGGTGTGCCGGCGAAGGTGCTGCGTCTGACACAGACCTTTGGCCCGGGCGTAAACTACGTGGACCAGCGCATCTTTGCGCAGATCGGCCGCTGTGTCATGGAGAAGCGGGACATCGTTCTGCGCACCCGCGGCGAGACGGAGCGCAGCTATCTCTACACGGCGGACGCAGCGACAGCCATTCTTGCGGTCCTTCTCTTGGGCCAGCCGGGCAGCGCTTACAACGCCGCGGACGAGAGCACATACTGCTCCATCGCGGACATGGCCCGGCGTATTGCCGAGAAGAACGGTATCAGGGTGCGGTTTGAATTGGCGGATGAGAAGGCGCTGGGCTACCCAAAGACGCTGTATATGGACCTGGATACCGGGCGGCTGAGAGGCCTCGGATGGGCTCCGGGGGGGGGTTCAGCTATGAGCCTTGAGGATATGTATGAAAACATGATGTTTTCTTGGAAAGAACATGGAGTTTTCCATGGGTGATGTGTAGGAGGACTTGGGCAGGATGATAGTATGTAGGCCGCGCATATTGTTAAAGAAGCTGCTCGTTTGTTTGTGTGTCATATCGTTTAGTTCAATCGTGGAATTTAAATTATGCAGAGGCATGGAACGGCTCGCTTTTATTGATTATGCGATAAGGGGCGGTTCAGTATTGGCAACCATTGGTGTCCTCTTTTTTATTATTTTCTCTCTTTTGAGTAAACGGTACAAGATTTCGCCGACCTGCTTGCTGATCATAATGATGTATGGTTTCTTTATTCTTAACTCGTTATTCCGTGGGTATTCTCTTGCTAAACGTGGAACGCTGGCGAATTTTGTAATGGCTTTGTTGTTTGACTATATATTGTATAGAAAGGATAGCGACTCATTCAGAGCAATGCTGAATACACTGAATGTGTTGGCCTTTATTAATTGCATTACGATCATAATTTATTATCCACAGAGAGGTATGCCATTTTATGCAAATAGCTACCAGAGCGACTGGCATTATTTTTTGGGATATGACAACGGTCATATTATTACGTTGTTTCCAATAATTTGTTTTAACTCGATGATTTATATGAGGACAAGACAAAAGATTTACCTTGTCCCAATCATCATCTCCTTGATTGGCGTCATTATTACCACATCTGCCACGACAATTCTTATGCTTGCAATGATTCTATGCATTTATTATGTACACAAATATTCACCATTTATCAGAAAAATAATTTTGAATAGGTGGGTGATAGTATTTTCACTGCTTTTAGCATTTTTATTCTTTTTTTTGATGAATGGTTTTACAGCAGTTTCTGACGTGCTTATGCGTTTGTTTGGTAAGGACATTGCTACATCAGGGAGGGCCAGGCTTTTTCCGATTGCGCTTTCGTATATACGAAAAAGCTGGCTCATTGGGTATGGATATTCTGTTTCTGACTCATGGATCGGCGGCTATAACTCGCCACACAATGTGTTCTTTAACTTTCTATTGACAGGCGGAATAGTTGGATTGATCTGGTATCTATCGATTATTTTAATGGTACTGCGTGAAGGAAGAAAAAGCATCTATGAGCATAGAGAATTCAGAATATTGTTTAGCGGCATTATTGCTTATGTCGCGGCCTCATTTGCTGAAGGTTATGACACTTATGTCACATTTTATTTGTTTTGGTGTGTCTGCCTGGCACTGAAAAACTGGAAATCTATGAATGTGATCCTTGAACAGTATAATAGACGAAGAATGACTTTGATAAGAGAGCGGAGATAAATATGCGTTATCTGATATACAGCGCATCAGGGATCGGAGATTTTTTTATAGCGCTGCCATGCGCGGAGGCGATACGTCGGGCAGACCCAAAAGCGGAGATTGTGTTTTATTCCTGCAGCGCTCCTGCGAGGGTCGCAACACAGCAGGAGCTGCTTCCCTTGCAGCGGGCGGTGGACAAGGTCGTCTATTATTCAATTAAAGAGCCTCTGCATACGCTGTCTTTTATCCTCAGGCTGGGACATAAAACATTCGATTATGCGTTTGTTGTATATAGAACTTATGCAGCAAAGATATATACGCCATGGGCGGCAAGGATCGCGAATTGGGTGGGAAAGAAAAGTGTGGGGATCAAGGTCCCCGGGAATTCTGCAATACATTTTGATATTGAAGTACCTGCGAGCCATTCTCTTCGCAAGGAGTATAATGGGCTGCTGAACGCGGTAGGGATCGAACCGTTACAAAGCTCGCATGGGATATTGCCTGAGTCGTCGTTGTATCCATATCTGAAAACGCTGAGTCTTTGCAAAACGACCGGGAAGCGCTATGTCGGGCTGTGCGTCGGCGCGGGAAGCGTTACACGAAAGGTGAATGGGAAGATCATTTGCAACGACTCCAAGAACTGGCCCTATCAGAGATGGGTCGAACTGGCCCGGCGCCTTTTGTGGGCGAATTATGAAGTCATTTTACTGGGCGGAAAAAAAGAGCGGCAGGAGATGGACGCGCAAGGCATATGTATGCCGCAGGGGGCGATCGACTTGGTCGGGAGCACAGGACTCAAGGAGAGCATCGCCGCGACCAGCGTATGCAGCCTTGTTGTATGCGGCGATACCGGCCTGATGCACGCGGCCGATGCCGCCGGCACCCCTGTGCTGGTGCTGCTCGGGTGCTCAGCGCCAAATGTGATGCCTGATGATCCGTACAATAGCTATATCATCTCTGATGAACCGTGCTGTCCTTGTGACTTTTACTCCGATGAAGCGCTTTACTGCAAGGACAAAAAATGTATGGCGTATATCACGGTAGAAATGGTGTACGATCGGATCATGAAAATGCTCGGCACAGAGGAAGGCAGGGAGAACATATGAACAAGATCAGCGTCATCATACCTGTCTACAAGGTGGAGAAGTATCTGCGCCAGTGCCTGGACAGCGTTATCGGCCAGACCTATGAGAACCTGGAGATCATCGTCATCGACGACGGTTCGCCTGACAACTGCGGGGCGATATGCGACGAGTATACGAAGGACACACGTGTCCAGGTCATCCACAAGCAAAACGGGGGACTGAGCGCCGCGCGCAACGATGGCATCGCCCGCGCCACCGGGGACTGGATTACATTCGTGGACTCGGATGACTGGCTGGACCCTGACTACTACGCCGGCTTCATGGCTGAGCTGGCCGGGCCGGAGGTGGACATCCTCTGCGCCGCCGGCGCGGTCTATGAGTATGGAGACCGCCGGGTGCTCATGCGCAGCATCCCAGACCCGGGCGTGTTCTCCGGCAGGGCGGAAATGGATATGATGATGGCCAGGACGCTCACCAACAAGTATGATATGGAGGGCCCAAAGCGCGCCAAGCTGTTCGGCGCGCCCTGGGATAAGCTCTACAGGATGAGATTGATCCGCGCTCATTCGCTGCGGTTTGACACTTCCCTCAGCCCGGGCGAAGATATTCTTTTCAACTTCTGCGCCTTTGACTGTGCGTGTGCCGCCCAGGGCTGCACAGTGACCGGGTACCATTATCGCAGAACGATGTCAAGTTCGGCTACGCACCGGTTCAACCCCGATTCTTCAAAGATACAGTATTCTTACATTGAGAAGCTGCACGCGCATATGCAGACCCGTGAAGAGGCTCCTGTCATCACCGACGCGATGGACGCGATGGCGATCGCCACCTTTTCGTGGCTGCTTCGCTGCTATTATTTCCATCCGGATAACCAGAAAGGATATCGTCAAGTGGCAAAAGAGGTCAAGATGCTCAAGAAACAAGAATATATGCGTGAGGGGTATTCTGACCACCGGAATCCCTGGCTGACAAAGAAACAAGTGTTTCTGGTGAAACTGATGCGTCTGCCATGGATCTGGCCCCTGAAGATCGCTACCCGCGTCCAGGCGAGCGAATGGATGCAGCGGGCAAGCGTGTCCGGGGACAGACTGCGTTGCAATGCTTAAGGAGAAGAAATGTGAACAAGATCAGCGTCATCATACCCGTATACAAGGTGGAGCCATATCTGAGGCAATGCTTGGACAGCGTTGTCGGGCAGACCTATAAAAACCTGGAGATCATCGTCATCGACGACGGCTCGCCGGACGGCTGCGGGGCGATATGCGACGAGTACGCCCGGAAAGACGCCCGCGTTCAGGTCATCCACAAGGAAAACGAGGGTCTATGTGCCGCGCGGAACGACGGCGTTGCCCGGGCCACCGGGGATTGGATCGCGTTCGTAGATTCGGATGATTGGTGCGAGCCGGATATGTATGAGCAGGCCGTGAACGCTCTGGTGGACGGCGTGGATATACTCATGTTCAGTTCTTTTACTAATACCGGCGATAAGCAGACAGTTGTTCCGGCTTTTGCCCAAGAGTTTACGACGGATGACGCTGAGCTGATCAAACACATGCAGGTGGCGACGATCAACAAGTATTATACGCCGCTGGAATCCAGCTTCGCCCCGGGGTGCCCGTGGAACCGCCTTTTTCGGGCGGAGCTTATTCACGATCACGCCATCACTTACCCAGCCGGGGTGCGGGCGGGAGAGGATGGCATTTTCAACCTGCGTGTATTTCAATTTACAAAAAAGATAAAATTCATCGATGTCCCGCTGTACCACTATCGCTACAACGAAAACTCGATCACCAACAAATACACACCTGACCGGCCTGAGATCGACCATCGCTTGTTTGAGGAGTTGTTCTCTATTGGACAGGAGTATGGGCTGTCCGAGGAGTATTTTCAGGCGCTCAACAATATGATCGTCGATTATACGGCCCAATGCGGGCAGAGATGCTTCTTCCATCCCCGGGCCGAGGGCAGCCTGACCCAAAAACTCAAAAGGGCGAATGAGGTCCTGCATTCGGAGCCTGTCTACCACGCGCTGGATGTGGCGGACAGAAGCAAGCTGGGCAAGAAGGCAAAGGTGCTCACACTGAGCCGGCATCACAACGTACTGATCCTGTACGCGGTGACGCGGGCCGCACAGATACTGAAATACAACAGGTTAGGGCGCAAAGCATAGATCATGGACAGAAGCGGAAGATCGGGATCCCTTCTTCAAAACTACATATTCAATTCTCTCAAAACGTTCTCGGGCCTGCTTTTCCCGCTTATCACGTTCACCTATTCCGCCCGTATCCTCGGGCAGGAGGGGATAGGCCAGGTCAACTTCGCCAAGTCGATCGTCTCCTACTTTACGATGCTCGCGATGCTGGGCATGAGCCAGTACGGCACGCGGGAGGCGGCAAAGATCCGCGACGACCGGGCGGCGCTGAGCCAGTATGCCCGGGAGATGCTGCTGATCAACGGCTGCACGACAGCCGCCGCCTATGTGCTGCTGGCTGTGGCCGCGGTGTCGATCCCGAAGCTGGGAGACTATAAGCTGCTGCTGGTAGTGTGCTGCCCGGCCGTGCTGCTGCAGGGCATGGGCATGGAGTGGCTCTATCAGGCGCTGGAGGAATACCGATACATCGCCGTGCGCTCCATGCTCTTTCAGGCTGTGGCGCTGGCGGCGATGTTCGTTTTTGTCCGGCGGCCGGAGGATGTGATCCCTTATGCGTTCATCAATATGTGTGCGACCTCCGGTTCCTATCTGTTGAATTTTTGGAACGCGCGCAAGTATGTGGATCTGCGTCCGGCGGGCCGTCTGCAAATAAAAAAGCATTTACGGCCGCTGATCTGGCTTTTCGCGATGAGCGTTTCCATCGAGCTGTACACAGTTCTTGACAGCACCATGCTTGGGTTTCTTCAAAACGACGCAGCTGTCGGACGGTATACCGCTGCGGTCAAGGTGAACAGGATCGTCAATTCGCTCATCACCGCCGTGGGCGTCATCCTGATCCCGCGCCTTTCCTATTACATAGGCCACAGCGAGATGGATAAGGTCAGACTGCTGGTGAAAAAGGCTTATAACTACGTTTTTCTCCTCTCCGTCCCCGCCGCTCTGGGCCTTTTCATGCTCAGCGACGAGATCATCCGCCTGTTCAGCGGAAGCGGCTTCGCCTCTGCCGGCCTGACGATGCGGCTGCTTACGCCCATCGTGCTGGTGATCCCCTTCAGCGTCGTGACGAACACCCAGACATTCGTACCGATGGGAAAGGAAAAACTTATCCTGATCTCCACGCTGACAGGCGCGGTCACCAATTTCACCTGTAATCTGCTGCTGATCCCGCGCTTCGCGGAAAACGGCGCAGCAGTCGCGACCGTAGTGGCAGAGACATGTGTTGCAGGCGTCTGCTTTTTCAACGCCGCAAGATATTTCCCCATGGCCGAGATCTTCCGGGGGCATTGGCAGTATTGGCTCGCGGCCCTGCCCATTTTACCTATCGGGGTGCTGCTGAGGGGCTGCCTGACGAATGACATCGTGCGTGTGGCCACAACGGTCGCGCTGTCGGCGGGGTGTTATTTTGCGGCCCTCGCCTGCCTGAAAAACGAGTACTTTATGGAAGCGCTGGGCAAGGTGCGGGACTGGCTGGAGAAAAAACGCCGGAAGTGACCCTTGATATTGAAACAGGAGAACCAAAATGAAGTTTGACTACCTTATCGTGGGCGCCGGATTATTCGGTGCGGTATTCGCCGAGCGGGCGAAGAGCGCCGGGAAGAAGTGCCTGGTCATCGACCGGAGGGACCATATAGCCGGAAACGTGTATACATATGGGCAGGCCGGTATCAACGTGCACAAATACGGTCCCCATATCTTCCATACCAATGATACCGAGGTGTGGGAGTACGCGAGCCGGTTCACGAAGTTTTATAACTTTAAGCTGGGGACCATCGCCAACTACAAGGGGGAGATCTACTCCCTGCCCTTCAATATGTATACCTTCAACCGGATGTGGGGCGTGCTGACGCCGGAGGAGGCAGAAGCGAAGATCGCTGCCCAGCGGGAGGCCGCCGGTATCACCGAGCCGAAAAACCTGGAGGAGCAGGCCATCTCCCTGGTGGGGACGGATATCTACGAGAAACTGATAAAGGGCTACACGGAAAAGCAGTGGGGCCGGCCGTGCAAAGAACTGCCAGCGTTCATCATCAAGCGGCTGCCGGTGCGGTTCACCTACGACAACAACTACTTCAACGCCCTGTACCAGGGCATCCCAGTGGGCGGCTATACCCAGATGGTGGCCAATATGCTGGAGGGCATAGAGGTGCGTCTGGGCGTGGACTACCTGGAGCACAAGGCGGAGCTGGACGCCCTTGCGGAGAAGGTGGTGTACACCGGACCCATTGACGCCTACTTTGGCTATAGGCTTGGCGCGTTGGAATACCGCTCTGTGCGGTTCGAGGTGGAAGAACTGGACAAGCCCAGCTACCAAGGCAACGCTATAGTGAACTACACGGACCGGGACACGCCGTACACGCGGATCATCGAGCACAAGTGGTTCGAACAGGGAAGCGGCGATGCGGGAAAGACGGTGATCAGCCGGGAGTACAGCGCGGAGTGGAAACCTGGGGACGAGCCCTATTATCCGGTAAACGACGAGAAGAACGGGGCGCTGTATCAGAAGTACAAGGACCTGGCGGAGCAGGAGCCTAACGTACTCTTCGGCGGCCGTCTGGGAGAGTATAAATACTACGACATGGACCAGGTCATCCGCGCCGCGCTGAAACAGTGGGAAAACAGCCGCGTCCCTGCGGGCACAGAGTAAACGAAAAAGGAGAGATACGAGAGATGGGCATGGAAAAAATATCTGCTTTATATGAGAAAAAGAAGGCTGTATTCATTGGGTACTGTAAAGAGCATAAAGTGCTGATGAAGGCGATGACGCCTGTACGATCCTTGTGGCAGAAGATCGGGTTTGGGCGTTATTTGCATGATATCAATCCAGAGACCAGGAAGATGGAGCAGGATAAGCATGAGAGATATCTTCGCTCAGACGATCAGCACAAGGAAGAGATCAACAGGCTCTTTGATATGCTGGAGGATGATCTGTCCCGTTATACACTGGAGAAGGTGTTGGCTTATCGCCAGTCGTGGGACAAAACCGTGCTGACGGATATTATTTCATACCCTCCCTATTTTCAGAAAGATATCTTTGGCCCGGTAAAGGACGAGGTGTTTGTGGATGGAGGAGCGTATATTGGCGATACCATCGAAAGCTTCGTAAATGAGTTCGGGGGGGTACAAAAAAATATATGCTTGGGAACCTGATACCGCAAATCTGGTTGCGTTAAGAAAGAATACCCGCAAATACAGCGATATCGTCTGTGTTCCATATGGTCTTTGGAGCGGGAGGACCACGCTGTGCTTTTCATCAAGAGGCTATAGGGTGTCTGAGATATCCATGGTCGTTGAAGGGGGCGGTGCGGACACAGATATGATAGAGGTGGACAGCATCGACAATGTCTGCCGTAGTGATAAAGTGACCTTTATTAAAATGGATATCGAGGGAAGCGAACAGGCTGCCCTGGAGGGAGCCATTGACGTGATCAAACGGGACAAGCCCCGCCTGGCGATCTGCATCTACCATAAGCCGGAGGATCTGTTTGAGATACCATTTTGGATCAAGGAAACAGTACCGGAGTATAAACTGTATATGCGGCATCACAGCGATTTTATCGCGGATACAGTGATCTATGCGACTGTATAGACTCGCAATGGCGGCGCAAGGATAAGGCGCCGATGAAGGAGTATGGATATGAATCTGTTAAACCGGATACATAAAAAGAGTATACTTGTCATCGGCGATGTGATGCTGGATACCTATTACACCGGCGAGGTCAGACGCATATCGCCGGAGGCGCCGGTTCCGGTGTTCCGGAAGCTGGCGGAGCGGAGCGTGCCGGGGGGCGCGGCCAATGTTGCGGCGAACCTGGCGGCGGCGAACCAGTCTGTGAGCATCCTCTCCGTGATCGGAGAGGACGCGGCGGGGGCGCAACTCGTGACCCGGCTTTCCCGGACAGGGATCGATACCGCGATGCTTGTCCCTCTGAAGGAGTGCACGACGGAAAAGGTACGGTTCATCGCCGAGAACAACCAGCAGGTCATGCGTCTGGACAACGAGGTCATTGATGAGATCGACAATGAGACCCGTGACAGATTGCTTGGAATTCTTAGAGAACGAGTCGATGCTTTCGATACTATCGTTATTTCTGACTATGGAAAAGGACTGCTGACGGAGTCATTCACTCAGGGAGTTATTCGGCTTGCGAAAAAGCACGGGAAACGCACGCTTATAGATGTAAAGGGGAATAATGCGGCCAAGTACGCCGGGGCGTTTCTTATAAAACCAAATATGTCGGAACTGCGGGACATGACAGGCCTGCCAGCAAAAACGGATGAGCAGATCGTGTCTGCATCCATCGTGCTGCAGGAGACCTGCGATGCCCAATACATACTCACCACATGTGGCGGTCGCGGCATGGTACTGGTTGGGGGGAAGCAGCCTGTCTTCGTGGCGGCTGACGATCACGAGGTCTTTGACGTCACGGGCGCAGGAGATACGGCGCTCGCCTATCTGGCGGCAGCTCTCGCCAACGGTTTTTCTGTGCGCAAAGCCGTGGAAGTGTCAAATCACGCAGCAGGCCTCCAGGTCACGAAGGTCGGTACTGCGGCCATAGGGCTGCGGGAGGTCAGTGAGGCCATGTCAGGGGCCGGGGAGGACATGGTAAACAAGATGCTGGACAGGCGATCTGCGGCGAGACTTCGGGAACTGGCAACGGAGAAAAGGATCGTGTTCACCAACGGCTGCTTCGATATCCTCCATGTAGGGCATATCCGCTATCTGCGCCAGGCGGCGGCCCTGGGGGACATGCTGGTGGTAGGCCTGAACAGCGACGCGTCTGTGCGAAGGCTGAAGGGCGAGGGGCGGCCGGTCAACTCCGAGAACGACCGAGCGGAACTTCTGGCGTCGCTGGAGTTTGTGGACTATATAGTGGTCTTTGAGGAGGACACGCCCTATGAGCTCATCAAACAGATCCAGCCCGATGTTCTGGTGAAGGGCGGGGATTACGCCCCAGAGGATGTCGTGGGCAGGGACATCGTGGAGGCCCGGGGCGGAAAGCTGGTTCTGATAGATTTTGTGGAAGGCAAGTCCACAACCGGGATCATCCATCGGATAAGGAGTGGGGAAGAGGATGAATGAGTTGATCTGTGAGAGGCTTCGTGACAGCATTGATCTGAAAAGGAGCCTTTTGCAGGATAATGTCCTGCTGGGGACTGTATCCGCGCTGGCGGACGAGATCGTGAAGTGTTTGAAAAAAGGCGGGAAGCTTGTTCTGTGCGGCAATGGTGGATCTGCCTCTGACGCGATGCATTTTGCCGGGGAGATAGTGGGTCGGTTCCAGAAGGAGCGGGAGCCATGGCCGGCAGTGGTACTGAACGCGGACGTGGCGGCGATGACGTCCATAGCCAACGATTACGGCTATGATGAGGTGTTTGCCCGGCAGGCAATGGGATGTCTAAGAGCTGGCGACGTCTTTATCGGGATCAGTACCAGCGGGAACTCGGAAAATGTGCGCCGGGCCGCGGTGGAAGCCAGGGATAAGGGCGCCGTGACCGCGGCGCTTCTTGGCCGGGACGGAGGAAAGATCGGGAAGTTCGTGGATCATCCGATCATAGTGCGCAGCGATGTGACGGCCAGGGTGCAGGAGTGTCATATCACGCTGATCCATATCCTCTGCGAGCTGGTGGAAAGCGAGATGGCAAGCCATGAATAGGGCTGCATTTTTCGATCGGGACGGGACCATCAATGTGGATATCGGGTATCTGCATAGGCCGGAGGACGTTGCATTCATTGAGGGCGTGCCGGAACTGATCCGTAAGTACAACGATGAAGGCTATCTTGTAATAGTGATCACCAACCAGTCTGGTATCGCCCGGGGAATGTTTACGGAAGAGGACATGCACCGGGTCCATACGGCCATGAACGAGCGGCTGCAAAAGGAATACGGCGCGCATATCGATGCATTTTATTTCTGTCCCCATTTGCCAGAGATCACAGGAGAGTGTGAGTGCCGGAAACCAAAGCCAGGGCTTTTTTTACGGGCGATAAAAGATAATGATATCGATCCTGCGCAAAGTGTGTCCTATGGCGATTCGGAGCGCGACGAGATCGCCTCCAATGCTGCAGGGATCAGGAGATTTCGGTATATCCATGGTTAAATGCATATATTTATCTTTCCGTTCCACCGTTGATACATACATTATGTGGTTTATGTTACTGTGGCAGACTCGAGTTATCCGAGTCTGCCCGCTTTGCGGCTAGCAAGGCAAAGAAATGATCCAGACAGAATACCGCCGTTTGGTGGAGGTGGCCGAGGCAGAGGGAGACAGGCGCCTGGTCATGCTGGTGCAGACGATCTGCGCCACCGGTAGTACTCTCCCAGCCGGGGAGAATCCCGCGTGAGCGGAGCGTTTTGAAGTGGATCTGTCATGAAAGAACTGGAATATAGATCCATCGTTTGCAAGGGACGAAAATGCACGCCAGGACTTGACAAGAAGGCGGCTGGGGGGTAAAATCGACCAAGATTCGATTAAAATAGGTCATTGTACGTATTTTAGTTAAGATGAATGAAGGATCATACTATTATGGCTAGAGGGCTGAGATCTATACTTGTTAAATCACTGGCATTTGTTATTCCTTTGATCGTTTGTTCGATCCTTACTAACATACTCATGACAAAAGATCCAATGCGCTATTTTGATGGAGAATACCCATGGTATCGGGAGAACGGGGAATACGCGGAAGGGCACGAGGATTATTGTCGTGTGCTGATAATGGGAGATTCTGTCTCAAAATCAGCGTGGCTACCCTCAGAACTGTCAGAAGATACATATAATTTCGCTATTGGCGGCGCATCACCCATAGAGGAGTATTACTGCCTGAGTGAATATCTGCAGAATAATGATGCGCCGGAGTATCTGCTTTATTCGCAAATGCCGAGCCACTTTATAGATGCAGAGTGTTTCTGGACCAGAGGCGTTTACTTTCATAGGATCGGTATGCCTCAGGTTTTAGATGTCTACAAGACGATTAAGAGTATTACAGGGGAAGTCGGTGAATCATTCAGCATAAAAAGAATTCTCGATATTCCTCTATACTATTCGTACTCACCTATCTATTATACTTCTGCTGTGCTCAAGGGAACGATCGCGGGCAGAGAGCAGACAAATAGAACAGCTTATCAGGATGTTATCGAGAACAAGGGACATATGTATTTTGGATCAAATAATGGTCAGAAGATCTGCGCATTTTCGATCGTTGACGGTGAGCACTTTCAGTGTGATGCATTGATCGATATCTATTTCAGAAGAATAATTGAACTCTGTGAAGATCATGATATCAAATTTGTCTACCAAAGCTGTCCATTGTCAGAGATAACATATTCCGATATAGACAACATGATCATTCGTGAATATAACGCTTACATGGAAGCGCTGAAGGAGTCGTATCCTAATGCAGAGATCAATGCTGAGCTTTTTTACTACAGTGATGATCTGTTTAATGATGATGCTCATCTGTCTGAAGCAGGCGCTACCAGGTTTTCTCGTGAAATGTGTGATAAATATGCCTATATATTTTGTGAGGAGTCCGACGCATGAAAGAGTTAGAATATCCCTTTGACGCGGAATACATACTGAGTAAGAAAAAGAAGATCCGCCGGGAAATTCTATCGGGGGGGGGTATATATTCCCTTGTCGATAAGAAGATTGCCATCCTGGGCGGGTCTACCACCAGCGACATCAAGCTGATCCTGGAGCTCTTCCTGCTCAATTACGGTATTCGGCCCACGTTTTATGAGTCGGAGTACAACCAGTATTATCAGGATGCCATGTTCCCCAACGCCGAACTGGAGGCGTTTGCGCCGGACGTCATCTATATCCACACCAGCAACCGGAATGTGACCACTTACCCCCAGGTGGCGGACAGCGCCGAGACGGTGGATAGGCTCATCCAGACCGAGGTGGACAAGTTCACGGGCATGTGGGACCGACTGGCCTCGGTGTATCATTGCCCAATCATCCAGAACAATTTTGAAATGCCCTTGTATCGCCTCATGGGCAACCGGGACGCATACGACATTCATGGCGCCGTGAACTTTCTGACGCGGCTGAACATGAAGTTCTATGATTACGCCCAGACCCATGAGAATTTCTATATCTGCGACATCAATTATATATCTGCTGACTACGGCCTGAAGGAATGGTCGAAGCCGTTCTATTGGCATATGTACAAGTATGCCCTGAACGTCTCCGCCATTCCTTATTTGTCGTTCAATGTGGCGAATATCATCAAGTCCATTTTCGGCAAGAACAAGAAGGGTTTCGTGCTGGACTTGGACAACACCCTCTGGGGCGGTGTCATAGGGGACGACGGCGTGGACAATATCGTGCTGGGGCCGGAGGAGTCCGAGGGGCAGGCCTATTCGGAGTTCCAGCGGTATATCAAGGCTCACCAGCAGCTGGGGGTGTTGCTGAACATCGACTCCAAGAACGACCATGAAAACGCCATCGCCGGTATCAAGCACGGTGACAGCGCCTTTACGGAGGACGACTTCATCTGCATCAAGGCCAACTGGGATCCCAAGGATCGGAACTTCGCCGCCATCGCCAAGGAGCTGAACTTGCTGCCGGAGAGCCTGGTGTTCATTGACGACAACCCAGCGGAGCGGCACATCGTCACCGAGCAGCTCAAGGGCGTGCAGGCGCCGGCCATCGGGGACGTGACAGAGTACATCCAGAACATTGACCGGTCCGGGTTCTTTGAGGTGACGACCCTGTCCAAGGACGACCTGAAGCGCAACGAGATGTACCGGGAGAACGTGCAGAGGGCCCAGCTGGAGGCCAGCTTCGCGGACTACAACGAGTATCTGCTGAGCCTTGACATGACTGCGGTCATTAAGCCCTTCGAGCCGGTCTACATGGCCCGGATCGCCCAGCTGAGCAATAAATCCAACCAGTTCAACCTGACGACCCGGCGCTATACGCAGGCGGAGATAGAGGAAACAGCGGCGGACCCGAACTACATCACACTGTATGGCAAGCTGACGGACCGGTTCGGTGACAACGGTGTGGTGTCGGTGGTGATCGGCCATGTGATGGGCGAAGAGTGCCACGTGGACCTGTGGATCATGAGCTGCCGTGTGCTGAAGCGGGATATGGAGTTCGCCATGATGGACGCGCTGGTGCATGCCTGCCAGGCCCGGGGCGTGAAGAAGATCGTGGGCCACTACTATCCCACCGCCAAAAACGGCATGGTACGGGAATTCTATGGCGTTCAGGGATTCACAAAGGTATCTGAGGACGACAAGGGCAACACAGACTGGGAGTTTGCAGTCACCAACGAATATGAGAACAAAAACAACGTCATTAAAGTAGAAGCATAAGGAGGAAAAGACGATGACCAGGGCGGAAGTTTATGAAAAGCTGAACAAGGTGTTCCAGGATGTGTTCGACGACGAGACCATCACAGTGCATGATGAGACCACCTCGGAGGACATTGAGGACTGGGACAGCCTGGAGCACATCAATCTGGTGGTGGCCGTGGAGAATGAGTTTGATGTCGACTTCAACATGGGCGAGGTCAACAAGATGAAAAACGTAGGTGAGATGGTGGACATCATCCTTCAGCGGGCCGAGGGATGAACCACTATACCTTTAATGATCTATATGTGGGCCAGCGGGAGGAGTTCTCCGTTACCGTAACGGAAAACATGCTCTCGTCGTTCCGTGCTGTCACCGGGGATGTGAACCCGCTGCACACGGACGACGCCTTTGCGCAGGCGTATAACTATCCCCAGCACGTGGTGTACGGATTGCTGACGACGTCCTTTCTGAGCACGCTGACAGGGGTTTATCTGCCGGGAGAGCGGTGCCTCATCCAGTCTGTGGAGGTAAAATTTCCTAAACCCGTATTTGTGGGAGATGAGCTTCTCGTCGTCGGTACGGTGGCTGAGCTGCACGAATCTGTGCGCCAGCTCGTGCTGAAAGTCGAGATTATGCGGCGGGGGGTAAGAGTTCTTAAAGGAACGATGCGACTGGGGGTGCTGGAGGGATGAGAGATAGAAAGGTGCTTCTTGTCACTGGCGCGTCTTCTGACGTGGGCAGCAAGCTGATCCGAAGGATAGCCGGGAACTATGAGATCATTCTGGCCCACTATTGCCATGACAAAGACCGGCTGGAGGCCATGCGAGCAGAACTGGGGGACAAGCTCATTCTTCTGCGGGCGGATTTCACCGACCTGCAAAGTGTGGCCGCCATGGTGGACCGGATCGACGCGCTGGGCTGTGTGCCGGACCATATCGTGCATCTGCCGGCACAGCGGGTGCGGCCGGAGCGGTTCCATAAGACGGCGGTGGAGCAGTATACCGACGGCTTTACCACCGCTGTGGCGTCTATCGTTGTGATCCTGAAGCATTTTCTGCCGAAAATGAGCAAGCATAAATACGGCAAGGTCGTCTTTATGCTCACATCCTTCACGCTGAATGCGCCGCCCAAATATCAGGCGCCGTATATCACGGCGAAGTATGCCCTGCTGGGGCTGATGCGTGACTTGGCCCGAGAATACGCAGACAAACACATCATGGTCAACGGGGTGTCACCGGATATGATGGAGACAAAGTTCCTCGCTGACACGCCGGAGCTGGTCATCCAGCAGAACGCCGCCAACAACCCTATGGGCCGTAATCTTGTGGTGGAGGACGTGCTCCCCACCTTTGAGTACATTCTCTCCGATGGCGCCGACCTGGTGACAGGACAGAACATTGGCGTTACGGGGGGTGTAATTAGATGACCCAATTTTTTGTGAAATAGGAAATCTTGTCTAATGGAGATCACATCATTCTTATTTTTCGCGATGGTAGGCGTGAGCCTGCTGATCTACTGGTATATGCCGGCACGGCATCAGTGGAAGCTGCTGCTGGCGGACAGTCTAATTTTCTATTTTGCCAACGCGGTGTGGTATACATTCCTGTATACATGTGTCAGCATCGCAAGTGTGTATGGGGCGACGAAGTACTTTGTAAGGCAGATCGACGCGAAAGCAAAAAAACGTGTGCTGGTACTGACCGTGCTGCTGAATGCCGGCATACTTGTTGTGCTGAAGTACACCAACTTTGCTATACATACGTTCAACTTCCTTGGTGAACGCATCCTGCACGTTCAGGGCATCAGCGATGTGGCTTGGCTGGCGCCGCTGGCGATCAGCTTTTATATGCTCCAGCTGCTGTCCTACCTGCTGGACTGCTATTGGGGCGTAGCGGAGCCTTTTGACCATGTGTTGCATGTAGCACTGTATACCGTTTATTTTCCTCTGATGACCAGCGGCCCCATCTGCAGGTTCGACGATATGGGAAAGGCTCTTTTTGAGGAACATCGATTTGATTATGACCGAGTGAAATTCGGCCTGATCCGGATAGCCTGGGGACTTTTTAAGAAGCTTGCCATATCCAACCGGGCAGCTGTGATCGTGAACGGGATGTGGGCTGCGCCGGCGACGTCACAAGGCATCTGCGTATGGATCGCTGTGGCGGTCTTCGTAGTACAGTTGTATACGGACTTCTCAGGTGTAATGGATATCGCGCTGGGTGTATCGAACTGCTTTGGCATCACCCTGCCGGAGAACTTCCGCTCGCCGTTTTTCTCCCGTAATGTGCAGGAATTCTGGCGCCGGTGGCATATCACGCTGGGCACTTGGCTGCGGGATTACATCATGAACCCGGTCCTGCGCTCCAAGCCGCTGCGTAAACTGGGTGCTGCGTGCAAGGAGAAGTTCGGCAAGAAAGCTGGAAAGCGGATACCGACCTATGCCGGTATGCTCGTTCTGTGGCTGGCGACGGGCCTCTGGCATGAGGGCAGTTGGCGCTTCATTGTGGGCATGGGGCTGTGGTTCTGGTTCGTGATCGTGTCCGGACAGCTCCTGGAGCCGATATTCAAGAGGGCAAAGACGGCGCTGCACATCCGGGAGGAGAGCTGGTGGTGGCACGCATTCCAGTCCATTCGTACCATCGCGCTGTGGATGGTCAGCCTGCTGTTCTTCCGGGCTGAGTCCCTGCCGGATTCTCTGACACGGCTGGCTGCCAGTCTGCATATCCAGCTGGACCTGGTGCTTTTTCGGGAGATCAAAGGGGCAGTGAAGTTTACCGATCTTGGAGGCATAGGAGGCCTGGCTGTGATGGTGCTGTGCTTTTTGGCTGTTCTGGCCGTCGACTACTTGGCGTACAGGGGCGTCAACGTTCAGGAGAAGCTGGCAGGCCTGAAATGGCCCTACCGCTGGGCGGCATACTACGCCATCGTTCTGGTAGTGTTTTTCTCGCTCAATATCGCCGGACAGGAATCACTCTACGCGCAGTTTTAAAGGAATATAGATTTTTTGGCCAAGGGACGTCCCTTGGTATGCTGTTGCGATGCAACAGCATAATGACCTTTAAAGTCAGGAAAGGGCCAATGAACATACTTTCATTTTCCGGTTTTGTCCCGGCGCAGATATGCGACACGGTACGGTTCATCCAATACCGAGGCCAACGAAATATCCCCCACTATTGCGGCTATGCGGCGGATTTCATAGCACAGGTGCTGGATGACCCGCAAGTCGACGGATGCGTCTTTCCCCGAACCTGTGACAGTTCGCGGGTGCTGGCGAGCTATCTTTCGGAGTGTGAGAAATTCGTCTACCGGCTCCACATTCCTGCCCGGCGGGATGAAGCAGCCATATCCTTCCTCTCTGAGAACATCCGTGGATATAAGGAAGCGGTTGAGTCGTATTACGACGTGAAGCTGGACGATATCCCAGCCAGGGCGAAACGCATAAATGAGCGCAACAGAGTTGTAGAGCGGCTGTATGCGGCGCTGCCGGAGCTGTCTTACAGCGCCTATCTTCATATGCTCCATGAACTTCTGCAAACTCCCCTGCGGGAGCAGACTGTTCCGGACAGCCTGCCCGGAGGCGCGGGTGGAAAGCCTGTGTATCTGGTGGGGTCCACTTTGTGCGCTGCTGACCTGCCGGCGCTGATCGAGGGGGCGGGCATGAATATCGTAGGCGACCGGATCACGGAGTCGAAGCGGCTGTTTTCTGCGCCGCCGGTGCCGCTGGAGGGAGATATCTACGAGGGGATCGCCACAAGTATTCTCCAGAACAATGTCTCGCCCACCCAAAATGATTTCGCGTTCATTCTGCGGGAGGACATGGAGGAGATCCGGCGCAAAGGCGTGAAGGGCGTCATATTCGTCACACAGAAATACTGTGAGCCGTATGATTATCTCTATTCTGTCTATAGAAAGGCGATGGACGAGATTTCTGTCCCGACGCTGAAGCTGACGCTCGCCGACTCTGCGGACAGCCGCCGGTTTGACGCCGCCATCGAGACGTTCGCGGATATCATATAAGGAGGAGCCAATGGGACTGTCATCTCTTCAACTTCAAGCAAAGCTGATGCGGGAATATTACCGGGACTTCTCCAAGTACGCCAAAGGAAAACCACCGGCGAAGAAAACCGCTTGGGTGACGGCGTTTACGCCGGTGGAGATATTGGAAGCGCTGGATATCCAGTATATCTATCCGGAGAGTTACGCCGCGGTGATCGCGGCCAGCGGGAGAGAGCAGACTCTTCTGAAGGAGAGCGAGCTGCAGGCGCTCTGCCGGGACTGCTGCTCCTATGCATGTTGCATCGAGGGCAGCTTGGCGCTGGAGAGCGCGCCCCGGGGCATGCCGCCGAGGCCGGATGTGCTCATTGCCACCAACAACCAGTGCAATACGCTACCCAACTGGTGGAACATCCTTGCCAGGCGTTATGGCGTGCCGCTGATCGTAGTGGACTATCCTGGAGAGACTGCGGACCGGCAGTCGGCGTATGGATATGTGACGGCTCAGCATATGGATCTGATCAAGCGAATGGAGCAGCTGAGCGGGAATGAGTTGGATGATAGCCGGCTGGCGGAGCTTATCGAACAGAGCCGTACCAGCGTGGCGGCCTGGGAACGGGTGAGAAAACTGCTGGCTGCCAGAGAGATCGAACCAACGCTGCTGTTTGACGGTATATCTTTCCTGATCACTTCCCGGTGCAAGCCGGAGACGGCCGAACTCTATGAGGCCATGTATGATGAATTCTCCCAGTTGCCTCCGGCAAACAAAAGCAGGAAAGGGATATACTGGCTCGGGTATCCGCTTTGGTATCATGAAAAACGCTATCTGCCTGAGATTTTGGATGGCTGCCGTATCTGTGGGTCCAATTATATCTCCTGGTGGAGTCTGGACTACGCAGGGGACACGGCTATGGAACAGCTCTTCTCCGCGTATAACTATACGTTCCTGAACCTGGCCCAGAGCACGAAGGACGCCCGCCTTGGGGAGGATATCCGCCGTTCCGGAGCGGCGGGAGCCGTGACGCTGCACAATAAGAGCTGCAAATGCGATTTTGTCTCCGCCCGCAACATCGCTATCCCGCAGGCCGAGCTGGAGATCGACATGATCGACAGGACGTTTCTGGACCTAGGCCAGGCGAAGCGGCAGATGGATGTCCTGCTGGAGAATCTATGAAACGGATCGGCATCGATGTAGGCTCCACCTTTACTAAGTACTGCGTCATGGACGAGGCGGGGCAGGCGGAGCTGTTCACGGAGCGGACGCCAGTACGTCAGCGGGAGTATTTTGCCGTCAAGACGGCGGCCCTGCGGGCATCATATGGGGACTGTGCTGTCATGACGTGTGGCTATGGGAGGAAGAATATCGCCTACGACCGGACGGTCACAGAGCTGACAGCACTGGCCGCCGGCGCGGGAAGCACGGTGCCTGAGGCGGACGCGGTGCTGGATATCGGAGGGCAGGACACAAAGCTCGTGTGCCAGAGGGACGGAAAGCTCCGGGCGTTTTTTGTCAATGACCGATGCGCTGCGGGATGTGGGCTGTTTCTCGGCAATGTACTGCGCCTGCTGGAACTGGATTTCGCTGCGCTCGACCTGACGGACCAGGTCCCGCCAGCGCTGCGGCTGAGCTCGGTGTGCGCGGTGTTCGCCCAGAGCGAGATCGTGGAGCTGATCGCGGCCGGGACGGAGGAAATGGAGATCGTGCGTGCGGTCCTCGTTCAAATCCTGACCCAGGCTCGGGCGCTTCTGGGCAAGGTGGACTGTACGAACATGGTGCTGTCCGGCGGCCTGACCAGGATCCCAGGAATAGGCCCGTTTGCGGAAAAGGTCCTGCAACGACCGGTGATCATACCGGAAAGAGGTCCATATCTGTCCGCCGTAGGCTGCGCTCTGCTGGCGGACAACAGGGAGGCATAAAGCATATGTATGAGATTCGGGAAGATAGGAAATACACCCGCACCCACCAGTGGGTGCAGGAGGAGAATGGACGGGTGCTGGTGGGCATAACGGACTACGCCCAGCGTGAGCTACGGGCGATCGTGTTCGTGGACCTGCCGGAAACAGGTGATCCTGTGAAGGCCGGAGAGCCCTTCGGTGAGGTGGAGTCGATGAAGGTGGTGGCAGAGGTGATCTCCCCGGTGAGCGGCACCGTGTGCCGGGTGAACGAGGAAGTGATGGACGACCCGTCCCTCATCAACGATGGACCGTATGACGCGTGGCTCATCGAGGCGGAGGATGTGACAGAGCGGATGGAGCTCCTGTCCCCAGCGGAATACCGGCGGAAGCTGGAGATGCCGGGCGGATGACAACTTGGCTCGAAAGCCCGGAGCATGACCCCTATCGCAACCTGGCCGTTGAGAAACTGCTGCTGGACTGGTGTGACGCCGGACCGACCCTGTATCTGTGGCAGAACGAGCAGACGGTGGTGATCGGCCGGAATCAGGATGCGCAGCTGGAATGCCGGACGGACCTGTTGGAGAGCGAAGGCGGTCATCTGGCCCGCCGGCTGTCCGGCGGCGGCGCAGTGTATCACGATCTGGGAAATCTGAATTTCAGCTTTTTGGCTGCCGAACGGGACTATGACGTGCCAAGACAGCTGGACGTTGTCTGCCGCGCTGTGGAGAGCTTTGGTCTGCGGGCGGTCTTCTCCGGCCGGAACGATTTAGAGATTGGCGGCCGGAAGTTTTCAGGGAATGCATTTTATGAGCGGGGCGGTCGGCACTGCCATCACGGGACGGTGCTGGTTGATGTGGACAGAAGCGCCATGGCACGATATCTCACTGTGCCTGAGGACAAGCTGGCCTCCAAGGGCGTTGCTTCCGTGCAGGCCCGGATCGTGAATCTGCGGGAGCTTTCGCCGGATGTCACTGTGGAAAGGATGAAAACGGCGCTGCTGGATGCCTTTGCGTTCGTATATGGAGGGTGGTGCCGGCAGTTGGATATATCCGTGCTGGACAAGGACGTTTTGGAGACTGCGGCCGCCCGGTTCTGCGATCCGGCATGGATATATGGCGGACGGTCAGTGTTACAGGAGGATAGATGTGAAATATGATCTCGTGGTCATAGGCGGAGGCCCCGGCGGGTATACCGCAGCTGCCCGGGCGGCGGAGCTGGGGATGATGACAGCCATAGTGGAGATGGATGCCCTGGGAGGCACATGCCTCAATCGAGGGTGCATCCCCACGGCCTGTATGCTCCACGCTGGGGTTCTTTGCAGACGGACGCGGGAGAGCGGTCGGTTCGGGATCATGACCCAGGACGTGACACTGGACTATGGGCGGCTGCTGGCATACCGGAGCGAGACGGTCAGGACCATGGTGCAGGGCGTGGAGCAAATACTGGAACGAAACAGGATCGTGCGTTTCTCCGGGCGGGGGACGCTCCTGCCGGGCCTGCGTGTACGCGTCACTGCGGACTGTGTCCAAACGGAGCTTGCAGCCGGCGCTGTTTTGCTGGCAACCGGCTCGGCAGCACGGGTGCCGGATATCCCCGGCATCGACCTGCCCGGCGTTACGGACAGCGAGGGCGCGCTGACGTGGGACAGCCTGCCGGAGAGCGTAACGGTCATCGGCGGCGGGGTGATCGGCGTGGAATATGCCCAGATCTTTGCGGATCTGGGGAGCCGCGTGACACTGCTGGGCACCCGGGACCGTCTGCTGCCATCCATGGATCGGGAGATATCGCAGAATCTCAAAATGATCCTGAAAAAGCGCGGGGTAGATATACACACCGGTGTGACGGTCAGGCAGATCGGACGGGAGGGAGAGTCGCTGTGCTGCATATATGCGGAGAGGGACGCGGAAAAACAGGTCCTGTCTCAGCGGGTCCTCTATGCCGTGGGCCGTGTGCCGAAGACCGAGGGGCTCTTTGAGGGCGTGACTGTAAATATGGACAACGGTCGTATCCTGGTGGACAGTCATTTCATGACCGACCTGGAGGGCGTGTACGCAGTCGGTGACGCGGTGGGCGGTTCGACGGCCCATTTGGCGGCGGCCCAGGGGACTGCTGCGGCGGAGCGCATAGCGGGAAAGGCGTCCAGCATAGATGTGGATACGGTTCCTGACTGCATATATACCAATCCAGAGATCGCCTCTGTCGGCCTCACGGAGCGACAGGCCAGAGAGGCTGGATATTCGGTCAAGGTCGGAAGGGGACTAACAGGCCGCAATGGCCGCTCTGCAGCATCGGGAGAGGAAAGGGGCTTTGTCAAGCTCGTAGCATCGGTGGACGACGGGACGATCCTGGGGGCACAGCTCATGTGTGCGTGCGCGGGAGATATGTTGGGGGAACTGGTCAGCGCCGTCTCCAACCATTTTACTGCGGGACAGCTCCTGCGGGCCATCCGACCGCATCCAACCTACAACGAGATACTACGTGATGCGATCCAGGATCTGAATGAGAACGATTGACAGGTCCGAGGTCCTATGTATTCGCAGATAAAGTACCGGTGCGTCTCATATCAGGGCACCGGTACTTGATTATTCTCTGCAAAAAGGCAATAATAGGCTGATGCGCAGGACCTTTTCTCTGCGGAGCGGATATTTGCAGCATATGAGAGGGAATGAGATGCGATACGATTATCTGATCGTCGGCGCAGGCCTGTATGGCGCTGTACTTGCTGCCGTTCAACATGTACACCTTCACCGGGTGTGGGCGTGACGACGCCGGAGGAGGCCGAGGTAAAGATAGAGGAGCAGCGGCGTGTAGCTGGCATCACGGGGCCGAACTGGGCGTATAATATTGCCGCCGGACAGAGACGGCCGGCGGCAAGAGGAAGGTCAGGATACAGTGTTTGAGGAGAGGGTAGACACGGCGCGCGGACGGCTGTCCGCGGACTGGAAGTATACGGCAAGGACAAAGACAAGCGCCTTAGGAGTAGGTTTCTCAGAAACGGGGTGGCCGTATATTTGACGAAGCTTGTCCCGGTCACCATAATCCCAGATATCAGCGGTGACCCGGGAAAGGGCCCTTGATACAGCACCAACAGACATACCGGTGCGGGCTTGGACCATAGCGCAGATAACGCCCATTTTGGGCTCCTCAGGGAGGCAGGATCGGGCTACCTCCACTGCCAGACAGAGCACATAATAGCAGGACTTGTTGCGGCGTCCGCTCAGCTTAGTCACAGCGCGTTGGATCGTCCGTATGGGAAACTATCCTCTCCTGATTGATCGCTGCTCTGTGCTGTGCCTTCAATAGTCGACCGCTGTCCTTCGGCGTCGATCATAGGAGCGCTTCCTCCCTGTGCTCTTTTTCATAGCGGTCCTTTTCCGCCAGTATGAACTGGACCATATTCTCAATGAAGACGAGTACACTTTCTGGCTGGCCCTTCAGCATGGCGAGAATGTTGAGCGTATGTACGTCATATTCATTGCCAAAAATGATGCTGTCGGCGCTGATATGCAGCGCGTCAACAAGCTTGCGCAGGATGACGGAGCTCATGGCTTTGCGTCCGTGCTCCAGGTTCGTACAATACGAGGGGCTGATGCCGGCCAATTCCGCCAGTTCCTCCTGCGTCAGATGGGCGCGAAGCCTGGCCTCATATAAATTCTTACCCATAGCCCGCTGTAATTCTATCTTATCCACATTATCCACGAAAAGCATCCCTCCTTAGAATGATTATATTTTCCAAAGGAAGGAGTTTGAATAAACTAATGAATCATTTATCCTTTCTGTCAGAAATGATTCGGAAGCTATTGTCTGAGGTGCTGAGCGAGTATTTGTTGACTGACCGGCAAGCGAGGGGGTATAATCAAACAGATGCTTGCCCTTTCAGTACAGTCGGGCGGGGAAGATGTGGAGAGCCAGTCAGTTGCAGAGCGACGCCCGGAGGCGTTTGGATAGTGAGAGTATGAAAAAGCGTGCCCAACGATTGCTCACAGTTTTTGTAGTCATAACGTTGCTGTTTATATGGGTCAACTCCATGTTCCCGGCGGATGTGTCCGGTCAGATGAGCGGGTGGGTACAGCGGCTGCTTCAGCCCGTGTTGGACTTCCTGTACAGCGGGCGCATCGAGGGCGCGCTGGCTAAGCTGGCATCGCGCCTGCCCGCGCCGCTGGAGAAGGCTGTGCTTGCGGCGAAAGGAGCGCTGGAAAGGCTTCTGGCCCTGGGGCCAGTGCATCTTGTGAGGAAAGCGGCCCATTTTTCGGAATACGAGCTGCTGGGCTTTTTCATGGGGCTGCTGTGTGTGAGCCGCGACGGCCGGCTCCGCTTTCTCCTGCCGGAGTGCTTATGTCTTGCCGCCGCGTTCATTGACGAGGGCATACAGCTCTTTTCTGAGGGCCGGGGCGCCAGTCTCCGGGACGTGTGTATCGACCTGTCTGGGGCTACCCTTGGCGTTCTGATCGCACTGCTTGTGCTTGTGATCGTGGGACACATTGGGAGGAGACCGGAAAAGGCGATGTGACAGGACAACGATGACCGTTCTTTCCAAGTGAATAGCGTTTTTCAGCGCCAGTCAGCGATCCATGCTGTCCGGCGCTTTTTTATGTCGTCCTTTTCTGTCCGCTGCCGTCAAATACTGTCCAAACGAAAGCGATCCATACGAAATAGTTTTAATATCGATGACAGCGACATACTTGAGGAGCAAGCAATGGCAGAACGGATCGAATACAGCCTTGTGGTGTGCGCTGCCACAGGGAAGTACGGCGTTATGGCGCTGGAGAAGGAGAGCGGCGTATGGGCCCTGGCGTGTCCATTCAGTGCTGACAAGGAGCAGATAGATGAACTCGTGGGCCGTCTCAATCTGGACCAGACGCCCCTGGAAACCTTTAAGGAATCCTTTTTGCGCGGTGAGCTGCCATGATGCGGCTCACCGCTTTTGCTGCGTATGTGCCGCTGACGGCATCGTCATAAGAAAATGGTAGAAATAATTCAGATTACGTAATAAAAGACTTGATTAGTTATGGTAAACCTGATAAAATATGGCGTACCGACATATTTCGATCCTGCGGGGCGGGATCACAGACACGAGGTGCCGTCATGAAAAAGATCATTTCTCTGCTGCTGGCCTGGATCATGGTGTTCAGCCTGGCGGTCCCTGTCTTCGGCGTACAGGAAGAGTCGCAGGAGGGGGATCCGCTGGCCGCGCCTTATGGCCAGGACGACTCGCTGTCTGCGGAGGAGTCTGGCGGTGAGCCGGTGGTGGAGACAGAGCCTCCCGTGTACGAGCCCATTCCTACGTCAGAGCCTGCGCCGGAGGAGAACATGCCCACGCTCCCGGAAGGGCCCGCTCCTGTGGACCCCACCGAGGAGCCGGTGGCTGACCCCACGGCCACGCCTGAGCCGTCGGCCGTTCCTGAAGCATCAGCCAGCCCGGAGCCATCGGAGAGCCCTTTGCCTTCTGAGAGCCCGATGCCCTCTGAGAGCCCAATGCCATCCGAAGAGCCGGAGGAGGACGGCGGGATCATGCTCGTGTCCACCGGCATCACAACGGGTCAGATCGACGTGACCATATCCAACGCCATGGACCTGGCAGTTGCCCCTGAGCTCACTGTGTCTTTGAGCGGCGGCGTCCATGAATCCGCCAATGTGTCTGCCAACGGATCTATACATAGCTTTCAGGATCTGCAGTCTGGTGACTATACGCTCACGGTCACCGGTCAATGGTTCGTTCCCTATACCCAGGCCATCCATGTGGATGCCTGCGACGGCGTGACGGTGAAGCTCACCGTGGGCCAGCTCCCGTTTTACGATGACAAGGCCTGCCATCCCGGCGTGCTCCAGTATGGCGACCTGAACGGAGACGGCGCTGTGAACGCTGGCGATTGGGATGTGCTGAAGGAGGCCATCGTCAGCGGCGGCGCGTCCTACGACCTGAATCTCAGTGGGGCCGCCGGCCTGGCCGGCGAGGCCACCGACCTGGCCGACGCCCAGTGCCTGGCCAAGGCCATGAAGGTCCGGGCTATGGAAGCTACCCTGGAGCATTTTGTACCGGTGACGGCTATCACGTCCGGTGAAGACAAGGACACGGCGGTCACAGGCGATCTGCAGGACCTGTTCCGGGCCAATGAGCAGCTGGTCCTCCTCGGCCGCGGTGACAACGAGCCTATTTCCGGCGAAGCGCCCGTGCAGGTGGAGATGGCGCTGACGGACGGCGCCCGCGCAGAGGTCATCGTCCTGGACAACACGAATATTTCTGACGCTGAGATCACTGTCGTGACCGATGATGGACCCATGACCTTTGTGGTGGGCAACACTGCTGCCATGCCGGCGTCTGCGGTGGCGGAGGAGCCCAACTCGGAGGCGGTGACCGTCTCCGCGGTCAGCACGGTGGCTATGCCCGTCATGCCTATCAATGGCACGCACGTGACAAAAGACGCCAACGGCAATATACAGCTGGACCTGGGCGGACAGGTAGCCGTGAAGCGGGTCACCATCCGCATCACCGGTGTTGAGGCCGGCGATCTTGCCTCTATCACCCAGGTGGAGTTCGTCAACGACATGGAAAGCCGCATCCCGGAGCCCCAGATGGATGTGCCCCAGAACCTGACAGCCGTGCCCGGCAGCCGTCAGTTCACCGTTTCCTGGAACCCCAGCACCAACATCACCGGCTATGAGGTCATGGTGTCCGACGGGGCGGCCTCGGAGACATATCAGCTTGCCGGCACCAGCCTCACCGTCACCAGCTTTGGCGGCAGGGAGGTCCTCAATTACAAGACTTATACGGTCAGTGTCCAGTCTGTCAACGGCAAGTGGAACAGCGGCTATTGTAAAGCCGTATCCGTGACGCCCAGGCCCACCGGCCGGCCGGATAAGCCGGATAACGTGAAGGCTGTGGGCGGCTTCCAGTCGATCACCGTCTCCTGGAAGAACATGAAGGACACCCAGAGCTACAACCTCTATTACCGGGATACGGCAGCCGGCGAGGCTTACCAGAAGATAGGGGACCTCACGGCCGCCAGCTATGCCTTCACCGGCCTGACCGGCGGACAGATAGAGTACGAGGTCTATGTGACCGGGGTGAATGAATTCGGCGAAAGCGGCGAGTCCATACACGCTACGGCCAAGACCATCAGCGGCGACCCGCCCCAGATGCCACAGTTCAACCTGATCAACCGCAATGAGGCCGGTGTGCCCGGGCCCTACCACATCACGGAGACGGCCATGGCCAACTCCGCCGGCGTCACCTACGGGAACGCCTCGGACAACGGCGCCAGCGTCTGGGCCACCGTGGACAGCGTCCCCACGTCCTACTATGAGAGGGCCAGCTGGGACGAGGGCGGCTATAACGGCCTTTACAGCCGGGGCCTCATCTATACCTTTGACCAAGCCTATGAGATGGATACCATCGGCGTGATGAGCATGGACCCCTCCATGGACTTCACCTATGCCGGCGTGCGCTGGTGGGACGAGGCCGGACAGGCCCACGACCTGGGCTGCAATGTGGTCCGCACTGAGGACCACAGAGACGCCAACGGCGGGAGGTACTTCTTCATCCGCCTGCCGGAGCCCATCACCACCAGCAAGCTCCAGGTTGGCGTGGCCCGCTATTGGGCCGGCAACAACCGAATCAACATCGCCGAGATATACTTCTATCAGTATGACGACCTGAAAAAGCGCATCAACGCCCTGTACGCGGACGATCTGCACACCACGCTGGTGGAGGGCGTCACCGAGGATATGCTGGACCAGCTGGCGGCGGATATCGACGCCTCCCGTGACGCCTTCGGCCATGTGAACCCGGATAAGGACCAGCTCGTAAAAGAACTTGAGACCGCCCGGCAGATCTTCCACGACCAATTCCTGCGCAAGGTCACCCATGTCCACACCGGCATCACCGGCCGGGGCGACGAACACGGTTTCGGCGGCCTGAACGCCTGGCAGCCTCTGGGCGTCACGGCGGCGGCCGGGGAGAAGATCACGGTCTACGTGGGCAGCAGCTTGAGAAATACCGGAGAGGCTACCAATCTGCAGCTGATATTCACCCAGTATCACGCCGAGGCCAGTGCCATGTCTATGGCGATGACGACTGCCCTGAAGGTGGGCGCCAACGAGGTCGTGGTGCCCGAGGTCACCAGTTCCTCCAGCGCCGAGGCCGGCGGCGCGCTGTACGTGCAGTATACCGGCGGCGCCGACACGGTGGAAGAATACGCCGTGCGCGTCAGCGGCGGCGTGGAGGTGCCTGTGCTGGACCTGTATAAAGTCCCGGATGGCGAGCGGGCCGGCAGGGTCAGCGCCTATGTATCGGAGCTCTCTGCCTACGTCAGCGATATGGCTGCCAAGCACACAGCGGCTCACCAGGGCGGCGAGACGCCCAATGACGAGGTCAATAAGGCATACGATGAGAAGAACTGCATCCTGGGCGCCACGGACATCATGCTGGACACCATGATGCTGTCTCTGCCCGCCCAGCAGGTGCTGGCCGGCTGTAGCTACGACGCGGGCAAGCTCCTTAACTCTCTGAACGCCATGGAGAAGATGATGGCCCTGTTTTACCAGCACAAGGGTCTGAACGCCAGCGCCGCCAACGCTGTGGACCGCATCCCCCTGCGGCACCTGAACATCCGCTATCAGCGGATGTTCTCCGGCGCGTTCATGTATGCCTCCGGCGACCACATCGGCATTGAGTGGAACGAGACGGCGGGCATGGCCGGCTGCGGCGGCGTGACGGACTGCAACGGCCTCTATACCGGCGGGAACTACTTTGGCTGGGGCGTGGCCCATGAGATCGGCCACGACATCAACCAAAGCTCTTACGCCATCGCCGAGATCACCAACAACTATTTCGCCGTTCTGGCCCAGGCTCAGGACACCAATGACAGCGTTCGCTTCGACTACAAGAACGTCTACGACAAGGTCACCAGCGGCGTGAAGGGCAGCGCATCCAACGTGTTCACCCAGCTGGCCATGTATTGGCAGCTGCATCTGGCCTACGACAGGGGATACAACTTTACTACCTATCCCAATTACAACGACCAGCTCAACAGCTTGTTCTTCGCCAGGGTGGACACTTACGCCCGCACGCCCTCCAAGGCGCCCGCGCCCAAGGGCGTGGCGCTGACCCTGGAAAAGGCGGATGTGGACCAGACCATCATGCGTCTGGCCTGCGCCGCGGCCCAAAAAGACCTTCTGGACTTCTTCCAGCGCTGGGGCAAGACCCCTGACGAGACGACCATCGCCTATGCCAGCCAGTTCCCGGCGGAGACCCGCGCCATCTACTACGTGTGCGACGATTCCCGCCGCTACACCATCGAGCACAGCGGCGGCAGCGCCCTGGCGGAAGACGGCAGTACGTCTGCCATTGCCTCCGCGGCGGCTCAGGTCGACTCCTCCCTGACCAACAAGGTGACGATCTCCATCGCGCCGAACAATACCGTTCCCTCGGAGCAGATCCTGGGCTATGAGATCGTGCGCCGCACCATCTCGGGCGGCGTGACCGAGCGGCGGACCGTGGGCTTTACCACGGAAAGCAGCTTTGTGGACACCGTGTCCGCCATGAATAACCGGACCGTGTCCTATGAGATCACGATGGTGGACAAGTACCTGAACCGCTCTGCCGTTGCCGAGACCGGCATGGTGAAGATCAAGCACGAGGGCGACCTGGCAAAGGACAACTGGACCATCCGTACCGAGGGCCTGACGGCCGACGCCATCAAGCACGAAGCCGACATGGAGAACCCTGAGGTAGTGGAGGATGACCCCGCCGCGTTGGCCATCGACGGAAAAAATGACACGGTCTACACCGCCCGGACAGGCGAAAATGCCATGATCGAGATCGACTTCCACGACACACAGGTGATCACCGGTCTGCGGTATATTGCCGGCGATAAAGCTATGGGCGAAGTTGCAGTATCTGTCCGCCAGGCCGGCGAGTGGCTCCGCCTGAAAGATAAAGTAGTCCTGAACGAGAGCAAGACCGTCTACTTCTCCAATGTGGATGGGCACTATGTGAGCACTTACGCAGCGGACGCCATCCGTTTGGAGCTGCTGGAGCATAGGGACGAGATATCCGCGGCGGAACTGGGCGTGCTTGGTCCCAGCGGTGACAACGTGGACTTCTCCGCCGTTGGTATCCTGACCGAGGCATTCCAGTATGGCAGCGCCCAGGAGGACTTTATCCCCAGAGGTTCGCTGGTGTTCACCGGCACCTACGCCGGCAACGCGGCCTATAACGTGGTGGTGCTCTACGACCAGGACGGCAGGATCGTGACCGGTGTGGATAAGGTCGCCTATCAGACCATCTATGCCGATGTGCCTGTGACCGGGAACATCCAGGATGTGCTGGACGGCATATGGATCTACTGGATACCGCCCGAGGGCCTGTCAAACTTCGTGATGCCCGGTCAGGTCCGGGTAGAGCTGAGCAGGGTCAACGACGCCAGGACGAATGAGGGCGACCGGCTGGTCAGCGACTCGCTGTTCTTCGACGTCCCCGCATTCAGCGATCTGAGCGATATCACCCTCAGCTCCCATGGCGCCGCCACAGGCGCCATGGGCTGAGGCGGAGAAGAAGGGAGGAAAGCATAATGAAACGGTTCCTTCATATCATCCTGACGGTCCTGCTCCTGGCGGCCCTGGTGATGCCGGCATCCCACGCTCTGGCAGGGGAGGCGCCGGAGGCGACAGCTGCTCCGGCGGACACCATCACGGTCGCCGCCAGCGGCAATGTTACGCTGTGGTCCACCCATATGGCGGCGGAGAAGGTCTCCTCTATCCAGTTCACCCTGAAGGATGCCACAAGTTTTGAACTCTCCCCGGCCATTTCAAATGGGCGGCTATTCCACACGTATCTTTCCGATGCGGGGCTCACGGTATATATCGCCGGTACGGAGCCGCTGATCGCGAGCGGTACCAGTATCGACCTGGGCAGGACTGATGCGACAGGGAAGGTGACTTTGGCGGACAACTCCCTGAAATTCGCCTATGGCACCCGTACCGTCATCCAGAACGCGGTGGACGAGGATGAAGTTCCCGGCGGCGATGAAGGTGACGATGGCAAGCCGACCCTTGAAGAGGCCAAGTCGCTGCTGGAAGGCGAGATCGGCTATGCGGAGGGCCTTGCGAAGGACGCCTATACGCCTGAGAGCTGGAACGCGCTGCAGGCGATGCTTGACCTTGTGAGATCCAGGCTTGCCGACGAGAACGCCGGCGCGGAGGAACTGGTCCATGCCTGTGACGATCTGGCCGCCGCCATAGGCGCTTTGCAGGCCGTTCAGAGCCCTGAATTTGAGAGAGGCGGCAGCGGCGGCACCATCTATGACGGATACGATGATGGCACCGGCTCCGGCGCGCCGGAGACAACGCAGACGCCGGAGCCCTCTGCGACCCCTGGGCCCACTGCGACGACATCGCCAACCGAGACGCCCGCGCCCACAGATGAGCCTGTGACGACCAGTGAGCCGATGACGACTGACGCGCCTGTGACGTCAAGCGAACCTGTGGCGACAAATGAACCTGCAGCGGCGAATGCGACTGCAGCGCCCACGCAGGCGCCTGCGGTCCAGACGAGCAATACCGGTCCCAGCGCCCCGGCCACCGGGGACGAGACGGTGTTCGTGCCCTGGGCGCTGATGCTGGTCATGAGCGCCGCGGCGTTGGCCGTTGTCATCGACCGCGCCAAGCGCCGTCAATAAAATACATCATCTTGCCCCCGGCTCCTGCCGGGGGCGCTTTTTGTTGTGGCCTGTACACACTGGGCATATTCGCTAAAATTTTCCATTTCTTTGGCGGAAAAATGTCTTTTCCCGCATGCGGGGAAGAATTGACTTTCCAACTGGCGCTTTGTTATAATCAGGATAACAATGAAACACGCATGAATTGGCAACTGACGGTGAGCGGCGAACGCAGGGGAGCCAATTTCATTGTTTTTGCCGACCGTCTGGGCAGTTCTATTTGCGAAAGAATAGAACTGCTCAAAATGCTTTAAGGGAGTATACTGATGAAGAAAGTAGCCATTATCATGGGCAGCGACAGCGATCTGCCTGTGGCGGAGAAGGCGGTCCAGCGTCTGGATGAGTTCGGCGTGCCCTGTGAGGTGCACATCTTCTCCGCACACCGCACGCCCGACGAGGCCAGGGACTTTGCTCTGCATGCCCGAAGCAGCGGCTTCGGAGTCATCATCGCGGCCGCTGGCATGGCGGCGCACCTGGCCGGAGCCATAGCGGCCAACACCACCCTGCCGGTGATCGGCATTCCTCTGAAAAGTAAAAACCTAGACGGCGTTGACGCCCTTCTGTCCACGGTGCAGATGCCTTCCGGCATCCCGGTAGCCACCGTAGCGATCGATGGGGCAGTCAACGCCGCGCTGTTATCTGTTGAGATCCTGGCGCTGGAGGACGAGTCCCTCGCGGCAAAGCTGGAGGCGGTGCGGGCCGCTGACAAAGCCAAGGTATTGGAGAAGAACGCGGCCGTGGAGGCCCGATTCAACCGGTAAACAACCATTTCTATGGAGGGATATACCATGCAGAAGAAAGAGCAGCTGTACGAAGGCAAGGCAAAAAAGGTCTTTGCCACCGACGACCCGGATATGGTCATCGTCTCCTACAAGGACGACGCCACCGCCTTCAATGGCCTGAAAAAGGGCCAGATCGCCGGCAAGGGCGCCATCAACAACCGTGTCACCAACTACCTGATGCAGCTTCTGGAGAAGGAGGGCGTGCCCACCCACTTCGTGGAGGAGCTGAATGACCGTGAGACCGTGGTGCGCAAAGTATCCATCGTGCCGCTGGAGGTCATCATCCGCAACATCTCTGCCGGCTCCTTTGCCAAGCGCTACGGTGTGGAGGAGGGCATCGTCTTTGCCGCGCCCACCTTCGAGACATCCTATAAGAACGACGCTCTGGGCGACCCCCTCATCAACGACTATCACGCACTGGCCCTGGGCCTGTGCACCCCGGAGGAGCTGGACACCATCAAGGCCATGGCCTTCAAGGTCAACGATGTGCTGAAGGCCTTCTTCAAGGCTGTGAACGTTGACCTGGTGGACTTCAAGCTGGAGTTTGGCAAGACCTCCGACGGAAAGCTGGTGCTGGCCGACGAGATCAGCCCCGACACCTGCCGGTTCTGGGACAGCACCACCCACGAGAAGCTGGACAAGGACCGCTTCCGCCGGGATCTTGGCGGGGTGGAGGACGCCTACGCCGAGATGATGAAGCGCATCCTGGGCTGAGAACATGGGGAATCTTCACGAAGAATGCGGCGTGTTCGGCATTTTCGCGCCGAAGCAGATGCCGCTGGTATCCACCGCTTATTATGGCCTGTACGCCTTGCAGCACCGTGGCCAGGAGAGCTGCGGCATCGTCATCAACGACGACGGCCTGTTCAGCTTTTACAAGGACCTGGGTCTGGTGAACGACGTGTTCACCAACCGGGTGCTGAACCATCTGCCGGATGGGAACATGGCCGTGGGCCATGTGCGCTACGGCACCACCGGCTGCAGCGGGCGGGAGAACTGCCAGCCCATGGTGGTCAACCACGTGAAGGGCCGCATGGCCCTGGCCCACAACGGCAATCTGGTCAACTCTGCGGAACTGAGAAAGGCCCTGGAGCTGCAGGGCTCCATCTTCCACTCCACCAGTGATACGGAGGTCATCTCCTATGTCATCACCAAGGAGCGGCTCACCGCGCCCTCTATCGAGCAGGCGGTGAATCAGGCCATGTTCCTCATCAAGGGAGCCTATTCCATGGTGGTCATGAGTCCTTCCAAGCTCCTGGCAGTGCGGGATGAGAATGGCTTCCGGCCCCTGTGCTACGGTCAGCGGGAAGATGGCGCCTATGTGGTGGCGTCGGAGAGCTGCGCCCTGGAGGCGGTGAACGCCCGCTTCATCCGGGATGTGGAGCCGGGGGAGATCGTCATGTTCTCCAAGGACGGCGTCCAGAGCATCCGGGACCACTGCGGCAAGGCACCCAAAAAGCTGTGCATCTTTGAGCATATCTACTTTGCCCGGCCCGACTCTGTCATCGACGGCGTCAGCGTCCATGAGGCCCGTATCCGGGCCGGGGAGCGGCTGGCTGCCCGCCATCCGGTGGAAGCGGATGTGGTGGTGGGCGTGCCCGATTCCGGGCTGGATGCCGCCCTTGGCTATGCCAGGGCCTCCGGTATTCCCTACGGCGTGGGCTTTATTAAGAACAAATACATCGGCCGCACCTTTATCGCCCCGGGACAGGATACCCGTGAGGACTTGGTGCGCATCAAATTGAACCCTGTGGCCAGCGTGGTCCGGGGAAAGCGCGTGGTCGTGGTGGACGACTCCATCGTCCGGGGCACCACCAGCGGCCGGTTCGTGCGTTTGCTGCGTGAGGCCGGCGCGGCGGAGGTCCATATGCGCATCTCCGCGCCGCCGTTTTTAAACCCCTGTTATTACGGCACGGATATCGACTCCCGGGACAACCTGATCGCCTGTCACCACACGGTGGAGGAGATATGCGCCATCATCGGAGCGGACAGCCTGGGATATCTGCCCACCGAGGACCTGCCGTATCTGTTGGGAGATGTCTCCTGCGAGGGCTACTGCGACGCGTGCTTCACCAACAACTATCCCACCATGATACCCACCAACAGCTCCAAGAGCCGCTTTGAATACAAGATCAGCGAGGGGAGGGGCCGCGATGAATAAGGAGAGCTTTTCCTCCAGCTACGCCGCCGCCGGCGTGGACATCACCGCGGGCTACAAGGCCGTGGAGCTCATAAAACGCCATGTCGCCCGGACGAATATCCCCGGCGTAGTGGGGGACGTGGGCGGCTTCGGCGGCCTGTTCCGCCCGGAGCTGGCCGGCATGAAGGAGCCCATCCTGGTATCCGGCACCGACGGCGTGGGTACGAAAATACGCCTGGCGCAGATTATGGACAAGCACGATACCATCGGCATCGACTGCGTGGCCATGTGCGTCAACGACGTGGTCTGCGCCGGGGCAAAACCATTGTTCTTCCTGGACTACATCGCCTGCGGCAAAAATGTGCCTGAGCGGATAGCGGACATCGTCGCCGGCGTGGCCGAAGGCTGCGTTCAGGCGGGCTGCGCCCTCATCGGCGGGGAGACCGCCGAGCACCCCGGCGTCATGGCCGAGGACGATTACGACCTGGCGGGATTTGTGGTAGGCGTCGCCGACCGGGAGAAGATGCTGGATAACACCGCCACAAAAGCGGGTGACGCGCTCATCGCGCTGCCCTCCAGCGGCGTTCACTCCAATGGCTTTTCTCTGGTTCGGAAGGTATTCCGTGTTGGCGAGGCAGACATCTCATCGCCCTGCGGGGCCCTTGGCGGCGCCAGTGTGGGGCAGACGCTCCTGACCCCGACAAAGATATATGTAAAGGCCATCCTGGCTCTCATGGAGGCCGTGACGGTGAAAGGCGTGAGCCACATCACCGGCGGCGGCTTTTATGAGAACATCCCCCGGAGCATCCCGGAGGGCCTTTCCGCCCGCATCGAGAAGAACGCGGTGCGTACACCGCCTATCTTTGACCTGATCCAAAGGACCGGGGATATCCCGGAACGGGACATGTTCAACACCTTCAACATGGGTGTGGGCATGACGGTGACAGTCTCCGCCGCGGACGCGGACCGGGCTCTGGAGGTCCTGCGGGAAAACGGCGAGGACGCCTATATCCTGGGGGAGATCGTCAAAGGCGGAGAGAGGGTGCAGCTTCTATGACAAAGACGCGCATCGCTGTATTCGTTTCCGGCGGCGGCACCAATCTGCAAGCTCTGCTGGACGCCCAGGCGGCGGGGAAGCTTTCTTCCGGCCAGATCGTTCTGGTGGTGTCCAGCCAGCCGGACGCCTACGCGCTGGAAAGAGCCAAAAAGGCAGGTGTGCCCACTGTCGTCTGCTCCCGGAAGGAGCTGGGCAGCCAGGAGGCATTTGAATCGGCTATCATGAAGGCGCTGGGTGAACAGGGGGCGGAGATGATCATCCTGGCGGGGTTCATGAGCATCCTCTCCAAGGACTTCACCGACCGGTTCCCGGAGCGCATTTTAAACGTGCATCCGGCGCTGATCCCCTCTTTCTGCGGGAAGGGATATTACGGTCTCAAGGTCCACGAGGAGGCCCTGAAGCGGGGCGTGAAGGTCACCGGCGCCACGGTGCATTTTGTCAACGAGATACCGGACGGCGGGCGCATCATCGCCCAGAGGCCGGTGATGGTAGAGAACGGCGACACGCCGCAGACTTTGCAGCGGCGGGTCATGGAACAGGCGGAGTGGATCATCCTGCCCCAGGCGGCGGAGATGGTGGCCGCGGACATCGCAAGGAGGAAAGAACATGACTGATCTGACAGCGTATCTGCGCGAACGCACCTACCCTGGCCGGGGCATCGCCCTGGGCCGGAGCGCCGATGGGAAAAAGGCGGTGATCGTCTACTTCATCATGGGCCGCAGCGTCAACAGCCGCAACCGGGTTTTCGTGGAGACGGAGGACGGCATCCGCACCCAGGCCCACGACCCGGCCAAGATGGTCGACCCCAGCCTCATCATCTATCACCCCGTGCGGATCGTTGGGAAGGACACCGTGGTCACCAACGGGGACCAGACCGACACCATCCGGGACGCCCTCGTGGCCGGCCAGAGCTTCGCCGCCGCCCTGCGCACCCGCACCTTTGAGCCGGACGGGCCCAACTGGACCCCCCGTATCTCCGGCCTGGTGGGCCCGGACGGGAGCTATAAGCTCTCCATCCTCAAGAGCCTGGACGGGGACCCGGCCTGCTGTTGCCGGTACTTCTACGAGTACGACAAGCCCCAGGCGGGCCTGGGCCATATCATCCACACCTATGCTGCGGACGGCGACCCGCTGCCCTCCTACGAGGGAGAGCCCGCGCCGGTATCCATCGGCGCGGCCGATGCGAAGAGTCTGGCTGGGGAAGTATGGGCGGCTTTGAACGAGGATAACAAGGTGTCCCTTTACGTGTCTTATATCGACCTGGCGACAGGGGAGCGGGACACGGTGATCGTCAACAAGCACGAGGCTTGAGAAGGAGCGAACGATGAACTCTCTGGAACTGAAATACGGCTGCAACCCCAACCAGAAGCCCTCCTGCATTTTCATGAAGGACGGCTCCGATCTGCCCATCCAGGTCCTGAACGGCAAGCCGGGCTACATCAACTTTATGGATGCCTTCAACTCCTGGCAGCTGGTGAAGGAACTGAAAGAGGCCACGGGCCTGCCCGCCGCCGCCAGCTTCAAGCACGTGTCCCCGGCGGGGGCCGCTGTGGGCAAGCCCCTTTCCGAGACGGATAAAAAGATATACTTCGTGGACCCGGACGCGGAACTGAGCCCCATCGCCTGCGCCTATATCCGGGCCCGGGGTGCTGACCGTCTGTGCTCCTACGGCGACTGGGCGGCCCTCTCTGAGCCCTGTGACGAGGCCACGGCCCGGTACCTCAAGGACGAGGTGTCCGACGGCGTCATCGCACCGGGTTATACCGATGAAGCGCTGGCCATCCTCAGGACAAAAAAGAAGGGCAACTACAACGTGGTGCAGATCGACCCCGGCTATGTGCCTGACCCTGTGGAGCGCAAGGATGTGTACGGCGTCACCTTCCAGCAGGGGAGGAACGACTACAAGGTCACGGCGGAGGCTTTTTCCAACATCGTGACGAAGAATAAAACGCTGCCCCCCGAGGCGGTCATCGACATGACCGTGGCGCTCATCACGCTGAAGTACACCCAGTCCAACTCCGTCTGCTACGTGAAGGACGGACAGGCCATCGGCGTGGGAGCGGGCCAGCAGAGCCGCATCCACTGCACACGCCTCGCGGGCAGCAAAGCGGACAACTGGTATCTCCGGCAGCATGAGAAGGTGCTCTCCCTGCCTTTTAAGCCCGGCATCCGCCGGCCGGACCGGGACAACGCCATCGACGTGTATATCTCCGACGAGTACGAAGACGTGCTGGCGGACGGCGCCTGGCAGAACGTGTTCACGCAGAGGCCTGAGCCCCTGACGGCGGCAGAGAAAAAGGCCTGGCTCGCCACCCAGTCCGGCGTGACCGTGGGCAGCGACGCGTTCTTCCCCTTCGGGGACAACGTGGAGCGGGCCCGGAAGTCCGGCGTGGCCTATATCGCCGAGCCCGGCGGCAGCATCCGGGATGACAACGTGATCGAGACGGCGGACAAGTACGGCATCGTCATGGCCTTCACGGGCATGCGGCTGTTCCACCATTGATAGGGAGGAGCTTATTATGAAGCTCATGGTCATCGGCAGCGGCGGCCGGGAACACGCCGTCATCCGCAAGCTGAAGGAGAATCCCGACGTGGAGACGATCTACGCCCTGCCCGGCAACGGCGGTATCGCCGTGGACGCGGTATGCGTGGATATCGGCGCGAAGGATGTCGACGGCGCGGTGCGCTTTGCAAAGGAGAAGGGCGTCGATTTTGCCATAGTCACCCCAGACGACCCCCTGGTGCTGGGGATGGTGGACGCGCTGGAGGCGGCGGGCGTTCCCTGCTTCGGTCCGGCGAAAAACGCCGCCATCATCGAGGGCAGCAAGGTGTTTTCCAAGGACCTGATGAAGAAATACGGCGTCCCAACTGCTTCTTACGAGGTGTTCGATGATGCGGCCGCGGCGCTGGCCTACGTGCAGACCGCGCCGCTGCCCACGGTGGTGAAGGCCGACGGACTGGCCTTGGGCAAGGGCGTGCTCATCGCCCAGACCCGCGAGGAGGCCGTCCAGGCGGTGAAGTCTATCATGGAGGAGAAGAAATTCGGCGCCAGCGGCGACCAGATCGTGGTGGAGGAGTTTTTGACCGGCCCGGAGGTGTCCGTGCTGGCTTTCACCGACGGGAAGACTGTCAAGCCCATGGTGTCCTCCATGGACCACAAGCGGGCCCATGACAATGACGAGGGGCTCAATACCGGCGGCATGGGCACTGTGGCCCCTAACCCCTATTACACGAACGACGTCGCCGACCAGTGCATGGAGACCATCTTCAAGCCCACCATTGCCGCCATGGCGGCGGAGGGACGTCCTTTCAAGGGCTGCCTCTATTTCGGCCTGATGCTCACGCCTGACGGTCCCAAGGTCATCGAGTACAACTGCCGCTTCGGCGACCCGGAGACCCAGGTGGTGCTGCCGCTGATGGAGTCGGACCTGCTCACCGTCATGATGGCCTGCCGGAACGGGACGCTGGCGGAAACGGAGGTGCGCTTTTCTGATAAGCACGCCTGCTGCGTCATCATGGCCAGCGAGGGATACCCAGAGAGCTATGAAAAGGGCTATGAGATTACCTTCGGCGAGGGCATCAAGGCCCAGGTTTTCGTGGCCGGGGCAAAGCAGGTGGATGGAAAACTTCTCACGAATGGCGGCCGGGTGCTGGGCGTGACTGCGGTGGCGGAGAGCCTCCCAAAGGCCATCGACGCCGCCTATACGGACGTGGAGAAGATCCGCTTCGGCAACGCCTTTTACCGGCATGATATCGGCCAGCGGGCCCTGAAAGCGCTGGAGGGTTGAAAAGCCTATGGTCTATCGGATATATGTGGAGAAAAAGCCGGGCGTGACCCCGGAGAGCGGCGGGCTGCTGGCCGACCTGCGGGACTTTTTGGGTGTGCGGGCCCTGGAGGACGTGCGCATCCTGAACCGTTATGACGTGGACCGCATCGAGCAGGCGGTTTTTGACCAGGCCAGGAACGTGGTCTTCTCCGAACCCCAGGTGGATGTGGTCTACGACGAGACGTTCCCCATGCCGGAAGGGGCATGGACTGTTCTGGCCGTGGAGGCGCTGCCTGGCCAATTTGACCAGCGGGCGGATTCCGCCGCCCAGTGCATCCAGCTCATGGCCGGGGTAGAGCGGCCGCTGGTGTCCTACGCCAAGGTATACCTGCTCCGCGGGATGCTGTCACCGGAGGATATAGAGAGGATCAAGGGATACGTCATCAACCCTGTGGAGAGCCGCGAGGCGTCCATAGAAAAGATGGCGACTCTGGAGCGGACCTACACCGTGCCCGATCATGTGCAGACGGTGGAGGGCTTCACCGCCATGGACGAGGAGGCGCTGACGGCCCTGCTGGACCGGCTGGGCCTGGCCATGGACCTGGATGACCTGCGGTTTTTGCAGGACTATTTCAAAAATGAAGAGCACCGGGACCCCACGCTCACCGAGGTGCGGGTTGTGGACACCTACTGGTCCGACCACTGCCGCCACACTACCTTTTCCACCAACATCGACAGTCTGGATATCGCCGACCCGGCGGTCCGGGCGGCCTATGAGCGGTACCTGGCGGCCAGGGAAGAGGTCTACGGGGCGGAGAAGGCCGCAATGCGGCCCCAGACCCTGATGGACATCGCCACCCTGGGCACCAAGGTATTGAAAAAGCGGGGCATGCTCCCGGAGCTGGACGAGAGCGAGGAGATCAACGCCTGCTCCATCCATGTACCTGCCCAAGTGGACGGCGAGGTGCAGGACTGGCTCCTGATGTTTAAAAACGAGACCCACAACCACCCTACGGAGATCGAGCCCTTCGGCGGCGCGGCCACCTGCATCGGCGGCTGCATCCGTGACCCCCTGTCCGGCCGGGCCTATGTGCACCAGGCAATGCGGGTCACCGGCGGCGGCGACCCGCGGGCGGCGGTGGACGAGACCATCCCCGGCAAGCTTCCCCAGCGGAAGCTGGCCCAGACCGCCGCGGCGGGGTATTCCTCCTACGGCAACCAGATCGGCCTGGCCACCGGCCACGTGGCCGAGATGTACCATGAGGGATATATCGCCAAGCGGCTGGAGTGCGGCGTGGTGGTGGCCGCCGCCCCGGCGGAGAACGTGCGCCGGGAAGAGCCTGCGCCTGGAGATGTGGTCATCCTGCTGGGCGGACGCACCGGCCGGGATGGCATCGGCGGCGCTACCGGATCCTCCAAGAGCCATAATATAAAGTCGCTGCAGACCATGGCCTCCGAGGTCCAGAAGGGCAACGCCCCTGAGGAGCGGAAGATCCAGCGGTTGTTCCGGGACGGGAACGTGACCCGCCTCATCAAGCGGTGCAACGACTTTGGCGCCGGCGGCGTCAGCGTGGCCATCGGCGAGCTGGCAGACGGACTGGAGATCGACCTGGACGCGGTGCGCAAGAAATACGAGGGCCTGGACGGCACGGAGCTTGCCATCTCCGAGAGCCAGGAGCGCATGGCCGTGGTGGTGGCGCCCGAGGACGAGCAGGCTTTTATCGCTGCCGCCCAGGCGGAGAATCTGGAAGCCTACCGGGTGGCGGTGGTCACCGAGAGCCCCCGGATGGTCATGACCTGGAAGGGAAGGACCATCGCGGACTTGAGCCGGGCGTTTTTGAACACCAACGGCGCGGTGAAGCATGCCAAGGTGTCCGTTCCGGAAAAAGACCGGACGGCCATGGGCCAGGCCCAGTTCCACTCCCTGCGGGAAATGGCCGGGAGCCTCAAGTGCGCCTCCCGCCGGGGCCTTACCGAGCGGTTCGACGGCTCCATCGGCGCGGGGAGCGTGCTCATGCCCTTCGGCGGCGAGACTCAAACTACCCCGGCCCAGGCCATGGCGGCCCTGCTGCCGGTGCTGCCGGGGCAGACCACAGAGCAAGCCAGCGTCATGTCCTGGGGCTGTGACCCGGACCGGATGACCGTGGACCCCTATGCCGGGGCCATGGACAGCGTGGTCACGTCCCTGACCAAGATTGTGGCGGCGGGGGCGGATTACAAGGCCGCCTACCTGACGCTCCAGGAATTTTTCGAGAAGCTGCGGGACGATCCGGACCGCTGGGGCAAGCCCTTCTCCGCGCTGCTGGGGGCCCTGGAGGCCCAGCTGGACTACGGCTGCGCCGCCATCGGCGGCAAGGACTCCATGTCCGGCTCCTTCATGGACAGGGACGTGCCCCCCACGCTCATCTCCTTCGCCATCGCGCCTATCCGGGCCGGGGACGTGCTCTCGCCTGAGTTCAAAGAGGCGGGGCACCCGGTGTATGTGTTCGGCGGCGACGTGCCGGAGAACACGAAGGCCGCCTGGGAGGCGTTCCACGCGCTGGCCCGCGAGGGCAGGGTGAAGGCCGCTTGGGCCATTGAGGAGAGCGCCGCCGAGGCGGTGATGAAGATGTCCTTCGGTAACCGGATCGGGTTCAGGGCCAACGAAGAAATGACGGGGGACATGTGGCACATCCCGTTTTACGGCGCCATCGTGGCGGAGCTGACGGGTGATACCGACTGCCCCTACGCCCGCCGCGTGGGCGTCACCGCGTCCGAGCCGGTCATCGACCTGGGCTCCGACAGCGCCCCTATCGACGAGCTGCTGGCTCTGAATGAGGGCGTTCTGGCGGACGTATATCCCACCCGCGCTGGCGAGACCGGCGCCGTGGAGGCGTTCACCTATTCGGCACAGGAGCGCAAAGCGCCGGCAGTGAAGAACGCGAAGCCCCGGGCGCTGATCCCCGTGTTCCCCGGCACCAACTGTGAGTACGACACCGCCCGGGCGGTGACAGAGGCCGGCGGCGAGGCGGAGATCCTGGTGGTGCGGAACCTGAGCGCCGCGGACACCGCCCAGAGCATCGAACGGGCGGCCAAGGCCATCGAGAGAGCCCAGATGATCGTTCTGCCCGGCGGTTTCTCCGGCGGCGACGAGCCGGAGGGCAGCGCCAAGTTCATCGCCGCCTTCTTCCGCGGCGGTCCGGTCCGGGAGCAGGTCACAAAGCTTCTGGAGGACCGGGACGGACTGATGCTGGGCATCTGCAACGGCTTCCAGGCACTTATCAAGCTGGGTCTGGTGCCATTCGGGAAGATCGTGGATACAGATGAAAATTGTCCCACGTTGAGTTATAATACCATCGGCCGTCATCAATCCCGCCTTGTGCGGACACGGGTGGCGTCCAACAAGTCCCCCTGGCTGGCGGGAACACGTCCCGGCGAGGTCTATACGGTGCCCATCTCCCACGGCGAGGGCCGTTTCCTGGCCTCAGAGGAGCTGGTGAAAAAGCTGGCCGCCAACGGACAGGTCGCCACCCAGTATGTGGACCTCTCCGGCGTCCCATCCATGGATACGGACCATAACCCCAACGGCTCCGTGTTCGCCATTGAGGGGATCACCAGCCCCGACGGCCGGGTCCTGGGCAAAATGGGCCACTCCGAGCGTGTGGGCGCGAGTCTCTATAAGAACGTCCCCGGACGGTACGACATGGGCCTTTTCCAGGCCGCGGTCCGGTATTTCAGATAAAACAAGGAGGACAGATCATGGCACAGTATTGCAGTGAACCATCCCGCACCTTTAACGAATATCTTCTGATCCCCGGATACACCTCCGAGGAATGCATCCCGTCCAATATCAGCCTGAAAACGCCCCTGACAAAGTTCAAAAAAGGGGAGGAGCCGGCCATCACGCTGTCCATTCCCATGGTGTCGGCCATCATGCAGTCCGTGTCCAACGACACTCTGGCCATCGCATTGGCCCGGGAGGGCGGCATGTCCTTCATCTACGGGTCCCAGTCCGTGGAGGACGAGGCGGCCATGGTGGCCCGGGTGAAGAGCTATAAATCCGGCTTCGTGGTCAGCGCCTCCAACGTGACCCCGGACGCCACCCTGGCGGACATCCTGGCCCTCAAGGCGAAGAACGGCTTTTCCACCGTGGCTGTCACCGAGGATGGCACCGCCAACGGGAAGCTCCTGGGCCTGGTGACCAGCCGGGACTACCGTGTCAGCCGCATGGCGCCCACGGAGGTGGTCCGGGACTTCATGACTCCCATGGACAAGCTGGTGACGGCCCCCGAGGGCACCAGCCTCAAAGAGGCCAACGACATCATCTGGGACCACAAGCTGAACGCTCTGCCTATCGTATCCGCCGACGGGCGGATGCAGTATTTCGTCTTCCGCAAGGACTACGACAGCCACAAGGAAAACCCCGATGAGATGCTGGACAGCAAAAAGCGCCTCATGGTGGGCGCGGGCATCAACTCCCGGGACTACGCCCAGCGTGTTCCGGCCCTAGTGGTGGCGGGCGTGGACGCCCTGTGCATCGACTCCTCCGAGGGGCACTCCGTCTGGCAAAAACGGACCATTGAGTGGATACGCCAGCACTATGGCGACAGCGTGAAGGTTGGCGCGGGCAACGTGGTGGATGCGGCAGGCTTCCGTTTCCTGGCGGAGGCGGGCGCCGACTTTGTGAAGATCGGCATCGGCGGCGGCTCCATCTGCATCACCCGGGAGACAAAGGGCATCGGCCGGGGCCAGGCCACGGCGGTCATCGAGGTGGCCAAGGCCCGGGATGAGTACTTCAAGGAGACGGGCATATACGTGCCCATCTGCTCCGACGGCGGCATCGTCCACGACCACCACATCACCCTGGCCCTGGCCATGGGCGCGGACTTCGTCATGCTGGGTCGGTACTTCGCCCGCTTTGACGAGAGCCCCACGCCCAAGCTGAACATCAACGGCACTATCGTGAAGGAATACTGGGGCGAGGGCTCCAATCGGGCCCGGAACTGGCAGCGCTACGACCTGGGCGGCAGTGACGGCCTTGCTTTCGAGGAGGGCGTAGACAGCTACGTCACCTACGCCGGCGGCCTGCATGAGAATGTCCAGAAGACCCTGTACAAGGTGAAGTCCACCATGTGCAACTGCGGCGTCACCACCATTCCAGCCCTGCAGCGGGACGCCAAGCTCACCCTGGTCAGCGAGACGAGCATCGTGGAGGGCGGCTATCACGACGTGACGCTGCGCACCACCAGTTCCATCAAATAAGTAGGAGGGGATACCATGACCGATATCGAGATCGCTCAGAGCTGTAAAATGGAGCCCATCAGCGCCATCGCGGGGCGTGCCGGCGTGGATGAAAAATACTTGGAGCCCTATGGCAAATACAAGGCCAAGGTGGACTATGCCCTGCTGGATGAGAGTCCCCGGACGGACGGCAAGCTCATCCTTGTGACGGCCATCACGCCCACCCCTGCCGGGGAGGGCAAGACCACCACCAGCATCGGCCTGGCGGACGGCCTTCGCCGCATCGGTAAGAATGCGATCCTGGCCCTGCGGGAGCCGTCCCTGGGCCCCGTGTTCGGGGTGAAGGGCGGCGCCGCCGGCGGCGGCTACGCCCAGGTGGTGCCCATGGAGGATATCAACCTTCATTTTACCGGTGACTTCCACGCCATCGGCGCGGCCAACAACCTGCTGGCAGCCATGCTGGACAACCACATCTACCAGGGCAATTCCCTTAACATCGACCCCAAGACCGTCACCTGGAAGCGCTGCGTGGATATGAACGACCGGCAGCTGCGCCATGTGATCGACGGCATCGGCGGCAAGGTCAACGGCGTGCCCCGGGAGGACGGCTACGATATCACCGTGGCCACGGAGATCATGGCGGTGTTCTGCCTGGCCAGCTCCATCCATGACCTCAAGGAGCGGCTGGGCCGCATCGTGGTGGCCTATACCTATGACGGCGCGCCCGTGACGGCCAAAGACCTGAAGGCGGTGGGCGCCATGGCGGCCCTTTTGAAGGACGCCCTCAAGCCCAACCTTGTCCAGACCCTGGAGGGGACCCCGGCCTTTGTCCACGGCGGGCCCTTCGCCAACATCGCCCACGGGTGCAACTCTGTTCTTGCGACCCGCATGGCTATGAAACTGGCCGACTACACCGTCACAGAGGCGGGCTTCGGCGCCGACCTGGGCGCGGAGAAGTTCCTGGACATCAAGTGCCGGTACGCTGGGCTGACCCCGTCCGCTGTGGTGGTGGTCGCCACCATCCGGGCGCTGAAAATGCACGGCGGCCTTCCCAAGACCGAGCTGGGCCACGAGGACCTGGCGGCCCTGGAGAAGGGCATGCCCAATCTTCTGAGGCATGTGTCCAACATCAAGAACGTCTACGGCCTGCCCTGCGTGGTGGCGGTGAACCGGTTCCCCACGGATACGGACGCGGAGGTGGCCCAGGTCATAGAAAGCTGCGCCAAGCTGGGCGTGAAGGCGGTACTGGGCGACTTCTGGGCCAAAGGCGGCGAGGGCGGCATGGACCTGGCCGCGGAGGTGGTCCGTCTGTGCGATGAGGAGAAGCCGGACTTCCGGTTCAGCTATGAGCTTGACCAGCCGCTGGACAAGAAGATCGAGGCGGTGGCGAAGAAGGTCTATGGCGGCGTTGGCGTGAACATCACCCCTGCGGCTCAGAAGCAGATCGCCAGGCTCACGGACCTGGGCTTCGGCGGCCTGCCCGTGTGCATCGCCAAGACCCAGTACAGCTTTTCCGACGACCCGACCCTTCTGGGTGCGCCCGAGGGCTTCACTGTGACGGTGAAGGAGGTCAAGGTCTCCGCCGGCGCCGGGTTCGTGGTGGTCCTCACGGGGGACATCATGACCATGCCTGGCCTGCCTAAGGTCCCCGCCGCGGAGAAGATCGACGTGGACGACCGGGGCGTCATCTCCGGCCTGTTCTGAAAAACCCCAATAACATACGCGCTCCCCGCTCCGGCGGAGGGCGCGTATCCTTGTATGTGGACGTAAAAATATGTTATAATCGGGAAGGAACTGTCCGGCTGTCCGGTCTTTGGGACAGTGTATATAGATAATGGCGGTAACGCGGAAGGGAGGACGGACCATGGACTATGAGCTGAACGAGGCCCAACGGGCGGCCGTGACCACCACGGAGGGCTATGTGCGCGTCATCGCGGGGGCCGGTTCCGGCAAGACCCGTGCCCTGACCCACCGGTTCGCCTATCTGGTGAACGACCTGGGCATCCTGCCGGGGAATATCCTATGCGTCACCTTCACCAACAAGGCCGCGAACGAGATGCGCCAGCGCATCCACAATCTCACCGGCGACAACGACACCGGCTACATCAATACCTTCCACGGTTTCTGCGTGTCCGTCCTACAGGAGGACAGCTTCGCTGTGCAGTACCCCAAGAGCTTCCTGGTGCTGGACAACTCCGACATCGACGACATGCTCCGCATCATCTATGAAGAACGGGGGCTCACCCTGCGGGACATGACCTTCTCCAACGCCCGGGACATGATCGAGATAGAGAAGCTCTTCAAGCGCCCGGAGTATTACCTGGATATGATCGCCATGGACCTGGATGGTCTCCGGGAGAAGTATGATAAAGCGACATCGGCCAAGGACATCATCTTCTACGGGTACCTCTATCAGGAGAAGAAATGCTTCGGCCTGGACTACAACGACCTCATCAAGTTCACCCTCTACATCTTCCGTCAGTTCGAGGAGATAAAGCTGAAGTGGCAGAAGCGCCTGGAATACATCATGATAGACGAGTTCCAGGATATCGACTCCCTCCAGTACGAGCTGATGGAGGCCCTCTGCGGCTACCACAAGAACCTGTTCATCGTGGGCGACCCGGACCAGACCGTCTACACCTGGCGGGGCGCGGACGTGAAGTACCTGCTGGACTTCGACCGGCGTTTTCCCGGTACCAAGACCGTCATGATGATGGCCAACTACCGCTCCACGCCCCAGATATTGGCCGCGGCCAACTCCCTTATCGATAAAAACCGCACCCGTATCAAGAAGGACCTGATACCAGTGTTGCCGGCGGGGGAGAGCGTCCTTTGCCATCACGCCAGGACCGCAGAAGAAGAGGCGGAGTGGATCGTCCTGCAGCTCAACGAGCTCCACGACCGGGGCGTGCCCTATCGGGATATGACCGTCCTCTACCGGGCCCACTATGTGACCCGGTCTGTGGAGGAGGTGCTCTTGAAGCGCAAGGTGCCTTACACTATCTACAGCGGCGTGCAGTTTTTCTCCCGGAAGGAGATCAAGGACGCGCTTTCCTATCTGCGTATGATCGCCTATAAGGACGACCTTTCCTTCCGGCGGGTGGTGAACACGCCCAAGAGGAACATGGGACGCCGGCGGATGGAATATCTGGAAAAGGCAGCGGAAAAACGGGGCTGCTCCCTCTATGACGCGCTGGTGCGTGACCTGGACGAGGATATATTCAAGGGCACCAAGGCATCTGCGTTCGTGAGCCTCGTCGAAGCTTATGCCGCCAGCTATGCCCAGCGGCCCGTGAGCGAGGTGCTGGCCGCGATATTGAACGAGAGCGGCTACGAGGAGGCGCTGCGCACCGAGGGAAGCCAGGAGCGGCTGGATAACCTGGCGGAGCTGAAGCAGGCGGTATATGAGTTTGAGACCACCTGCGGGGAGGAGGCCACGCTGGAGCACTACCTGACCCATGTGGCGCTGTTCACCAACGCCGACGCGGGAGAGCCGGGGGACAAGGTGAAGCTCATGACCGTCCACGCCGCCAAGGGCCTGGAATTTCCCTATGTTTTCCTCTGCGGTATGAACGAGGGCATTTTTCCCTCCCGGCGGACCAGGACCCGCCCGGCCATGGAGGAGGAGCGGCGGCTGGCCTTCGTGGCCATGACCCGGGCGGAGAAGAGGCTTTTTCTCACCGAGGCGGAGGGGCGCAACACCGACGGCTCGCCCCGGTATCCTTCCAGGTTCCTGCTGGACATAGACCCCACCTTGATAGAATATACCGCCGAGCCGCGTGAGGAGCTCATCAGGGACGCAAGGGAGTACGTGGCCATGTCGGAGAAGTACCTTCCGGAGGAGGCGCAGACCGGCGCCTTTGCGGTTGGGGACCGGGTGGCCCACGATATCCTGGGCCCGGGCACGGTGGTGGACGTGGATACGGACAAGGGCGCCCATATCGTGCGCTTCGACGGTATGGACACGCCCCGGGCCATATCCTTCCGGGCCAAGCTTACGAAGATGTGAGGTCATGCTATGGCTGATATCATTGAGATAAAGGACATTTCCGCGCCGGAACTGGACCTGTTTGCCCGGCTCACAGAGGCCCAGCTTAGGAATCGGCTGGAGCCTGAAAAGGGCATATTCATCTGCGAGAGCGTCAAGGCTATCCGGGTGGCACTGGCGGCGGGCTGCAAGCCCAAGGCGCTGTTGATGGAGCGACGGCATCTCAGTGGTCAGGGTTCAGAGCTCATGGCCCTGTGCCCGGATGCGCCGGTGTATACAGGGGAACGGGAGGTACTGGAAAAGCTCACGGGCTACACCGTGAACCGGGGCATCCTCTGCGCCATGGGAAGGCCTGCGCCGCTGATGATAGAGCAGGTCTGCGCTGGCGCGCGGCGGCTTGCTATATTGGAGGACATCACAGACTCCACCAACGTGGGAGCGGTGTTTCGCTCTGCTGCGGCGCTGGGGATGGACGGGGTGCTGCTCACCGAGAGCTGCTGTGATCCCCTGAACCGCCGTGCGGTGCGGGTGAGCATGGGCACGGTGCTGCAGGTACCCTGGGCCACTATGACCGGCTGGCCCGGGGATGCCATGGCCCGGCTGCATGAGATGGGCTTCAGGACGGCTGCTATGGCGTTGAGTGACGATTCCGTTCCCATCGACGACTCTGACCTCAAGGCAGAGCCCCGCCTCGCTATCGTGCTTGGCACAGAAGGGGACGGTCTTGCCGCCCGGACGGTGGCGGCCTGTGACTACACGGTGCGCATCCCCATGGCCCACGGGGTGGATTCCCTGAACGTGGCAGCCGCTGGAGCGGTGGCATTCTGGGAACTGCGGGCCCGCTGAGAAACAAAAAGCGCCGCGCTCATGGCGCGGCGGAAAGGAGCATATATGGGCACGAAAAAGAAGATAGCCCAGGCGGCCGGCGTGGTGGGCGGCCTGGTGGCGGCGGCAGGGGTGCTGCTGGGCATAGGCGTGGCGGCGGATGCCAAGGAGCACGGCCGCACCGTGCGCCAGACCCTGTTCGGCGCGGCCAGTTTCGCCGAGTGGGACGGCAAGGCGGTGTTCTTCGGCGACAGCATCACCGACTACTGCGACCTGGAGGTATACTATCCCGGCCTGAACGCCGTGAATATGGGCATATCCGGGGATACCACCGGGGGTATGCTGGAGCGGATCGAGCGGTCCGTCTACAGCCAGGAGCCTGACGTGGTGGTGTTCCTGGGCGGCGTGAACGACATCCTCTCCGGCTATGACGACGGTGCCACCGCCGCCAACATCCGGGCCATATTGGAGGGCATCCGGACCCGTCTGCCCAAGGCGGAAGTGCTCGTCCAGTCCATCTACCCGGTGTCTGAATACGCCGGCAGCGATTTCAACAGCCATATCCGGGCCGTCAATGATGAGATCAGGAGCATGGCAAAGGAGCTGGGCTGCCGGTATGTGGACGTGCACAGCGCCATGGTGACGGCGGAGGGGAGACTGGACGGACGGTATTCCTACGACGGGCTCCATCCCAACGAGGAGGGCTACGCCGTGGCCTGCCCCATCGTGACGAAGGAGCTGGAAAAGATCACGGGGAAGGGCATCCTGGGTTGAGGGGGGGAGAGGCTCACTCCTCTATCACGTTCTGATCCCGGCCCATCATGTGCATATACTCGTCATAGGTGCAGTTCTTGTCGATGCACCCGTCCTCGGTCAGTTCGATGATCCGGTTGGCCACGGTCTGGGTCAGCTGGTGGTCGTGGCTGTAGAAGAGGATGTTGTAAGGGAAGGCCGACATGCCGTTGTTGAGGGCGGCGATGCTCTCCAGGTCCAGGTGGTTGGTGGGCTGGTCGAACATGAGCACGTTGGCGCCCTCCAGCATGGTCTTGGAGATCATGCAGCGCATCTTCTCGCCGCCGGACAGGACGGATACCTTTTTGTACACCTCGTCGCCGGAGAAGAGCATCCGGCCCAGGAACGTGCGCAGATAGCTCTCCCGCTTGTCCGCGGAGAACTGGCGGATCCAGTCCATGAGCTCCAGGTCGCAGCCGTCAAAGTAGCTGTGAAAGTCCCGGGGGAAGTAGGACTGGGTGGTGGACACGCCCCATTTGATCTCCCCCTCATCTGGCTCCAGTTCCCCGGCAAGGAGCTGAAACAGACAGGTGATGGCGTTCTCGTTGGCGCCGATGACGGCGATCTTGTCCTCCCTGCCCATGATGAAGGAGACGTTGTTGATGAGTTTGACACCGTCCACGGTTTTGGAGAGATTCGTCACGAACAGCCGGTCCTTGCCCGGTTCCCGCTCCGCCTTGAACCCCACCCAGGGATAGCGGCGGGAGGAGGCGGGCATCTGCTCCACGGTGATCTTGTCCAGGAGCTTGCGGCGGCTGGTGGCCTGGCGGGACTTGGATTTGTTGGCGGAGAAGCGGGCGATGAAGCTCTGCAGCTCCGCTATTTTCTGTTCGGCCTTCTTGTTCTGGTCCTTGATGAGCTTTTGCATGAGCTGGCTGGACTCATACCAGAAATCGTAGTTGCCCACGTACATGCGGATCTTGCCGTAGTCGATATCCACGATATGGGTGCAGATATTGTTGAGGAAGTACCGGTCATGGCTCACCACCAGCACGGTGCCCTCGTAGTCCATGAGAAAGTCCTCCAGCCACACGGTGGAGGCCAGATCCAGGTTGTTTGTAGGCTCGTCCAGGAGGATGATGTCCGGGTGTCCGAACAGGGCCTGCGCCAGCAGGACCTTCACTTTTTGGCGGCCCTCCAGCTCGGCCATCTGCTTTTGGTGCAGCGCCACGGGGATACCCAGGCCCTGCAGAAGCCGGGACGCGTCGGAATCCGCCTCCCAGCCGCCCAGCTCTGCGTATTCCTCCTCCAGCACTGCCGCCCGGATGCCGTCCTCGTCTGAGAAGTCCGGCTTATCGTAAATGGCATCCTTTTCTTTGCCACACTGGTAGAGCCGGGGATTGCCCATGATGACCGTCTCCAACACGATGTGGTCGTCAAACATGTTCTGGTCCTGGCGCAGTACGCTCATGCGGCACTTGGGGTCTATATAGATATGGCCCTTGGTGGGCTCTTCCTGGCCGGAGAGCAGCTTCAGAAACGTGGACTTGCCTGCGCCGTTGGCGCCGATGATGCCGTAGCAGTTGCCGGCGGTGAACTGCAGATCCGCGCCGGAAAAGAGCACCTGGCTGCCGTATTGCAGGGCGAGGTTTTCAACAGTGATCATAGGGCTATCCTCCTGGGGACGGTGTTTTTCTCATCATAGCATATTTTTCCGCTCGAGCCTAGCCCCGGCGGAAAAAATACCGCTGCAGACGCGATTTTATTTGACAGCGGGGCGTTTGTGTGATAATATATGCGGGCATGCGGAGAGATGTCCGAGTGGTTTATGGAGCTGGTCTTGAAAACCAGTGACTCCGCAAGGGGCCGGGGGTTCGAATCCCTCTCTCTCCGCCATTTTATTTATCCGCGGAGCCGGCCTCCGCACAATATATTTTTTCGGCTTGGAGAAGTACCCAAGAGGCCGAAGGGGCTCCCCTGCTAAGGGAGTAGTGCGTGATGAGCGCAGCGCGGGTTCAAATCCCGCCTTCTCCGCCAC
>CANRNF010000002.1 GCA_947631865.1 uncultured Oscillospiraceae bacterium
GACAGACAGACAGACAGACAGACAGACAGACAGACAGACAGACAGACAGACAGACAGACAGACAGACAGACAGACAGGACGCGTAGGTTGGATCGATCTGGCTAAGGGGATCGCGATCCTCCTGGTCATTTTGGGGCACACAGTAGGGTCTGGCGGCCTGTTAGAGGGAGTGGCAAGAGGCGTGATCTTCTCATTCCATATGCCGCTGTTTTTTATTTTGAGCTGTGTCACGTTTGAACCTTCCCGTGACAACGATCAGCTTGTCCGCAAGACAGAGAAAGCGTTTCGTCATCTGATCGTTCCTGCTGTGATTTTGTTTCTCTTGAGGAACCTTATGTTTGTAGCCAAAGAGTTCCTATTCAATGGTATTGGTTCATTTTCGTGGAAAAGCTATCTCATTGAGCAGATCAATGTGTTCTACTTTGGAAGCGGCGTGCAGGTAGATGTGATGGAGACATCTGTCCCTGCGATCGGAATCGTATGGTTTTTCTTTGTCCTCTTTGAAGGACGTTTTCTTTTTGACTACCTGCATCTGCGGCTGCCGGGTAAGTGGTTCGAGGCTGTGCTTATGATATGCACGCTCGCCGGTGTGGCATTTGGAGAATTGCAATGGCTGCCGTTTTCCCTTGATGTGGCGCTTGCTGTCATGCCGTTTTTCTATGCGGGATACCGTTTAAAGGGACTAAACGCCGAGCGCAGACCGCTGCTTTGGGGTGGCACCGCTTTTGGTATCTGGGCAGCCACGCTCATCCTGTGTTATTCTATACGACACAGTTACCTTGAATTGGCATGTAGGCGCTACCCGCTGTTTCCTCTGTGTTATGTTGGAGCTGTGGCGGCGACGGTATTTGTCTGTTATTTCTGCGCAGCAGCGGACAAGATGAGAGCTACAAGACCGCTCAGGTATCTGGGTAAAAATTCCATGTACATGCTGTGGGTCCATATTTTGGATAATGCGTTCTATTTCATATGGGACAGAACAGGGAATAATTGGATCCGTGCTGGCCTGCGGGTCGCTACAGATATCGTTCTGTTTGTGCTTCTGATGTATTTTATAGGCTTGATCAGGAAGAAAATAGACGGACGGAGAGCGTTGGCCTCCGGGCAGTGAGAACAGGGCCGGGACGCTCGCTGGTTTAACAAGTACAATATGCTGCCGGGGATGTTCTCTCCAGCGACGTTTTTGACGGACAGGGAAGGACATTGACCTTCATTACCCAAGGATGATAGAGTGAAGCACGCATAATGAAGGCCTGTAGGTATAGAAAAAACGATATGACTTCATCAAAGCTGCGAGCTGCCCCATTTCCCTGGGCCTCGTTTTTGAAGAAGCTGGCGGCCATCGGCATCCCGGTGGCGCTGCAGAACCTGCTCACCACCACGGCGAGCATGGTGGACACCATGATGGTGGCACCCCTGGGCGAGCTCAGCGTGGGGGCGCTGGGTCTGTGCGCCCAGTTCTCCTCCCTGATGTTCTCCGGCTACTGGGGCTTCGTGGGCGGCGGCATGCTGTTCTTCTCCCAATACTGGGGCGCGAAGGACGACAAGGGCCTGGCCCGCAGCTACGGCATGACGCTGGTGTGCATGATGACGGTGGCCACAGTGTTCGGGTGCCTCGCGGTGTTCGCGCCGGAGGCGGTGATGAAGCTCTACACGGACAAGGAGGCCATCCAGGTCATCGGCGTGCAATACCTGCGCATCGTGGGCTTCGCCTACATCATGCAGGTGTTCTCCATGGCCATGAGCAGCCTTCTCCGGGGCACGGAGCGGGTGCGCATCCCCATGGCGGCCTCCATCGCCTCGGTAGGGACGAACCTGTTTCTGAACTGGGTGTTCATATACGGCCACCTGGGCAGCCCCGCCATGGGCATCCGGGGCGCGGCCCTGGCCACCACATGCGCTGCGGGCGTGAACGTGCTGGCCATCCTCCTTATGGCAAAGGCTGTGGGGTACCCCTATCTCTTCCGGGTGCGGGAGCACTTCCGGTGGGACCGGGAGCATCTGCGGGAGTACTTCGTCAAGTGCTTTCCCATCATCTGCAACGAGGTGCTCATCGGTATAGGCAACATGGTCATCAACGTCACCCTGGGCCGCCAGACCGAGGAGGTCATCGCCGCGCTGGCGGTGTTCCGGGTGCTGGAGGGGTTCATCATCGGCTTCTTCTCCGGGTTTTCCAACGCCTCGTCCATCCTGGTGGGCACCTGCGTAGGCGCGGGGGAGCTGGATACGGCCTACGAGCGGGCCAAGCGGCTGGTGTACCTCTGCAGCGGCTTCATCCTGCTGGGGGGCATGGGGATCCTGGCCCTGCACAGGCCCATCCTCACGGGCATGAGCCTGGAGGGGGAGTCCTTCCGGGCGGGACTGCGGATGGTGAGCATCTATATCGTCGTGGCAGTCATCCGCATGGGCAACTGGATACAAAACGACACCTACCGGGCCAGCGGCGACGCGGTCACCGGCACGGTGCTGGAGATCGCGTTCATGTACGCGCTGGTGCTGCCCTGCGTTCTGGCGGCGGGGTTCTGGCTGCATCTGCCCTACTGGGCCATATTCCTCTGCTGCTACATAGACGAGCCCATCCGGTACGTGCTCATGCAGCGGCACCTCTATTCCGGCAGGTGGATACGGCCGGTGACGGACCAGGGCCGGGCGGCCCTGCCCGCCTTCCAGGCCAGGCACGGCCGGAAAAAGACGGAAACAGCATAATAGCGCCAAAGCCGCTATTATACCTCGAAAATACCGGTCGTGCTCCCGGCTGATGCCGGAACCGCGCGACATGGTATAATAGCGCTGAAACCGCTATTATACTGAAAAATACCGGTCGCGCTCCCGGCTTACGCCGGAACCGCGCGACATGGTATGAAAAAGACCTGCTCCGGCAGGTCTTTTTTGCGCGTCGGGGATTTGACAAGGCGGCGGCCAGGCTCTATACTGGACAAAAAACGGGAGAGCGGGGAGAACATGGAAGCGATCCGGTCACGGCAAAACGAACTGGTCAAGCACTTCATCGCCCTGGGGTCTGATCCAAAGGCCCGCCAGGCAGCGGGGGAGTATATCTGCGCCGGTGACACCCTCCTGGGGGAAGCGGTCTCATCCGGGGCGGAGGTGACCTGCGTGCTGAGCGTCGAGGATATCCCCGGCTTGCCTGTGCGGCTGGTGACGCCGGAGATACTGAAGGCCGTGTCGCCCCTTCAAAATTCCCCCGGCCCGGTGTTCACCGTGAAGATGCGGCCCCTGCCCCCGGCGGAGGACTTAAAGCGGGTCATCGTCCTGGAGAACGTCCAGGACCCGGGCAACGTGGGCACGGTCCTGCGGACGGCGGACGCCTTTGGGATGGACATGGCGGCGCTGTGCGGCGCCTGCGCCGACCCCTATAACCCAAAGACTGTCCGGGCCTCCATGGGGGCCGTGTTCCGGGTGAGCGTGGTGCGCACAGAGCTATCCAGCCTTCAGGATGTATTGCGGGGGCTGCCTCTGTACGGCGCGGCCCTGGCCCCGGGCGGGCTGGATATCCGCGCTCTGCCCAAGGCCCCGCTGGCCGTGGCCATCGGCAACGAGGGCCAGGGACTCACCAAAGAACTGCTGGCCCTGTGCGCCGGGACAGTGCGCATCCCCATGGAGCCCCGGGCTGAGAGCCTGAACGCCGGCGTGGCTGCGGCGGTGGCCATGTGGGAACTTGTGCGGGAGGAAATGCAATGGCCCGACTGAAGTACTGGGTGTGGCTCTCCTGCGTCACCGGTGTGCGGCCGATCGTGAAGTACCGGCTGGCCCGGACCATGGGCGGGCCGGAGAAGATATTCTTCGCCGGACAGGAAGAGCTCATGGAAGCGGAGCCGCTGCTGCAGAAGGCGGAAGCGGAAAAGCTGGCCGACAAGAGCATGGAGCGGCCTGGCAAAGCGCTGTCCTTCTGTGAGGAGAACGGCATCTCCGTTCTCACCTTCCAGGACGCGGACTATCCCGACCGGCTGCGGCATATCCCTGACCCTCCGGTGGTGCTATATGTGTGGGGCAAGCTGCCGCCCATAGACGACCGGGCGGTGATCGCCGTGGTGGGCACCCGCCACGCCTCGCCCTACGGCCTCAAGATGGCCGGGGTGATGGGCCGGGATCTGGCCCAGGGCGGCGCCATCGTGGCGTCGGGCCTGGCGGTGGGGTGCGACAGCGCCGCCATGGAGGCAGCCCTCCGGGCGGGAGGGCTGTCCATCGGCGTACTTGGCACGGCCATCGATGAGGTGTATCCTGCCCGGAACAGGCCTCTCTTCGAGGCGGTGAAGGCCCAGGGCGCCCTGGTGAGCGAGTATCCGCCGGGGGCCAGGACCTTCCCCATGGACTTCAGGCAGCGCAACCGCATCATCACCGGGCTCTCCCTCGGGGTGGTGGTCGTGGAGGCGCCGCGGCACAGCGGCACCCGCAGCACCGCCGACCACGCCCTGGAGCAAAATCGGGACGTTTTCGCCGTGCCGGGCAACGCGGACGCCCCCGGCAGCGCCGGCTGCAACGAGCTCATCGCCCAGGGCGCGGTGCCCGTGACGGGCGGAGCCGCCGTATTGCGCGCTTATAGCGCACGGACCGACCTTTTTCCCCAGGAACCGGCGGAGATACATATTAAAAAAGAGATTGACAAGCCCAAGGACATAGTTTATATTGACGTAACAGAAGAACCGACCCCCGACCCGGACCGGTGGAAACTGCTGCCGGAGGACCAGCAGAAGATCATGGCGGCACTCACCCGGCCGGGCATGCTGGCCGACGAGCTCATCCAGGCCTCGGGCCTGGCCGCGCCGGAGGCGCTGGCGGCCCTGACCATGCTCCAGCTGGCGGGCCATGTGACCCAGGACGGGAGCCGGCGGTATTCTCGAAAGCAAGATAAGTGAGGAATTTTCATGGCAGCGACAAAGAGCGATCTTGTCATAGTGGAGTCCCCTGCCAAGGCGAAGACCATCGAGCGGTATCTGGGCTCCGGCTATAAAGTCGTGGCCTCCATGGGCCACCTGCGGGACCTGCCCAAGAGCACCATGGGCGTGGACATCGAACACGATTTCGAGCCAGACTACCAGCCTGTGAAGGGCCGGGAAGACGTGATCGACAAGCTGAAGAAGGAATCCTCCAGGGCGGGCATCGTCTATCTCGCGACGGACCCGGATCGGGAGGGCGAGGCCATCTCCTGGCATCTGAAGGAGCTTCTGGACATCCCCGACGCCAAGGCCCGGCGGGTCACCTTCAACGAGATCACGAAAAACGTGGTCAAGGAGGGCATCGCCAACCCCCGGGACATCGACCAGGACCTGGTGGACGCCCAGCAGGCCCGGCGCATCCTGGATAGGATCGTGGGCTATAAGCTGAGCCCGCTGCTGTGGCGGAAGATCCGCAAGGGGCTGTCCGCCGGACGGGTCCAGTCCGTGGCCACCCGGATGGTCCTGGACCGGGAGCAGGAGATCCAGGACTTCAAGCCCGAGGAATACTGGCACCTGACCGCCACCCTCACCACCGATAAGGGCGAGAGCTTCCAGGCCCTCTACCACGGCACCGAGAAGAAAAAGCAGGAGCTGCACAGCGAATCCGAGGTCAAGGCCATCGAGGACGCGGTGAAGGGCAAGCCCTTCACCATCGCCGACATCGCCCACGGCACAAAAAAGCGCAGCCCCTCGCCCCCCTTCATCACCTCCACCCTCCAGCAGGAGGCCTCCCGCCGGCTGGGCATGACCCCCCGGCGGACCATGTCCATCGCCCAGCAGCTCTACGAGGGCGTGGACGTGGAGGGCGAAGGCACCATCGGCCTTATCACCTATATGCGTACCGACTCCCTGCGTCTTTCCGAGGACGCGCTGGCCGCGGCTGGCTCCTTCATCCGCAGCCACTACGGGGAGGAGTATTATTACGGCAAGCCCCGGCGCTACAAGACCGGCTCCAACGCCCAAGACGCCCACGAGGCCATCCGCCCCAGCGTCCCCAGCCTGACGCCGGAGATGGTGAAAAAGAGCCTTACCGGCGAGCAGTACCGGCTCTACCGGCTCATCTGGGGCCGTTTTACGGCCAGTCAGATGGCCAATGCCGTCTATGACAATATCACCGCGGACGCGGTGTGCGAGGGCCATGTCTTCCGGGCCTACCACTCCAAGATCGCCTTCCCCGGCTACACCGCCGTGTACGACGATAACCGGGAGGACGAGGAGACGGAGGAGGGGGGCAAAAAGCCCCTGCCGGAACTGAAACAGGGTCAGAGCGTTCAGCTTTCCAAGCTTTCCCCGGAGCAGCACTTCACCGCGCCGCCCGCCCGGTATTCCGAGGCCACCCTCATCCGGGCCATGGAGGAGAAGGGCATCGGCCGGCCCAGCACCTACGCCCCCACCATCACCACCATCACCGCCCGTGAGTACGTGGTGAAGGAGGGAAAGTACCTCAAGCCCACCCCCCTGGGAGAGACCGTGACCAAGCTCATGGAGGAGCGGTTCCCGGAGATCGTGGACGTGAAGTTCACCGCCCGGATGGAGGACACCCTGGACCAGGTGGAGGAGGGCAAGGCCGACTGGAAGAACGTGCTGCACGAGTTTTACGACGGCTTTGAACAGGATCTGGAGAAGGCGGAGGACGCCCTGCAGGGCGTGCGCATCCGGGTGCCCGACGAGGTGAGCGCGGAGCTGTGCCCCAACTGCGGGCGGAACCTGGTGGTCAAGTCCGGCCGGTTCGGCCGCTTCCTGGCCTGCCCCGGCTACCCCGAGTGCAGCTTCACCATGCCCCTGGTTACCGAGATGCCCGGCAAGTGCCCCAAGTGCGGCGGCCGCATCTTCAAGCGCACCAGCAAGAAGGGCTACACCTACTACGCCTGTGAGAAGGGCGCGGAGTGCGGTTTCATGAGCTGGGACGTGCCCACGAAGGAGGTCTGTCCGGTCTGCGGCAAGACCATGTTCAAGCTCTCCGGCAAGGGCCAGCGCAAGCCCTTCTGCATCAATGAGGCGTGTTCCAACTTCCTGCCGGAGGAAAAGCGCAGCTACCGCTATCGCCGGAACAGCGCATCCGCTTCCGGCAGCGGTGACGCCGCCGAGGGCGAGGCGAAGAAGCCGGCGGCCAAAAAGACCGCTGCCAGGAAGTCGACCGCCAAGAAGCCGGCGGCGAAGAAAACGACCGCAAAGAAGACCACAGCGAAGAGGGGAGAGGCGTGATGGCGGACATCTCCGTGGTGGGCGCGGGCCTTGCCGGCAGCGAGGCCGCCTGGCAGCTTGCCAAGCGGGGCATGAAGGTGCGCCTTTACGAGATGAAGCCGGAGAAGATGACTCCGGCCCACACGTCGCCGCTGTTCTCAGAGCTTGTTTGTTCCAACTCCCTGCGGGGGGACGACCTATCGAACGCCGTGGGGCTTCTGAAGGAGGAACTGCGCCGGCTGGGAAGCCTCATCATGATGAGCGCCGAGAAGCACCGCGTCCCCGCCGGCGGCGCTCTGGCGGTGGACCGGGTGGCTTTTGCCCAGACCATCACCGACGCCATCCGAAGCCACCCCAACATCGAGATCGTGGAGGAAGAGGTCACCGACTTCCCGGAGGGGGAGTGCATCATCGCCACGGGGCCCCTTACCAGCGACGGGCTCATCCCGGCCATCGCGAAGGCCTGCGGCGAGGCGGATTTTCTCCACTTCTTCGACGCGGCCGCGCCGCTCATATCCTTCGAGAGCATAGACATGTCCCGCGCCTGGTTCGGCTCCCGGTATGGCAAGGGCACGGCGGACTATATCAACTGTCCCATGGACGCTGAGCAGTACGACGCCTTCGTCACGGAGCTGGCCGCGGCCAAGGAGGCCCCGGTCCACGGCTTCGAGGACGCGGGAGTGTTCGAGGGCTGCATGCCCGTGGAGGTCATGGCCCGCCGGGGCCACGACACCCTGCGCTACGGGCCTTTAAAGCCTGTGGGCCTGAGAAACCCTGAGACCGGCGAGAGCTACCACGCGGTGGTGCAGCTGCGCCGGGACAACGACGAGGGCACGGTCTATAACTTGGTGGGGTTCCAGACCCACCTGACCTTCCCGGAGCAGCGGCGGGTGTTCGGCATGATACCGGCCTTGGAAAACGCGGAGTATCTCCGGTACGGGAAGATGCACCGCAACACGTTTTTGAACGGCCCCCAGCTGCTGGACCGGTATTACCGCCTCCGGTCAGAGCCCCGTATCGGCTTCGCCGGGCAGGTCACCGGCGTGGAGGGGTATGTGGAATCCTGCGCCTCCGGCATGCTGGCGGCGCTGGAGGCGGCGAGACGCTTCCACGGTCTGCCGCCCTTGGACTTCCCCCGGACCACGGCCATCGGCGCCCTGGCGCTGTATGTGTCCGGCGGGGCGGCCAGCGGGGACTTCCAGCCCATGAACGTGAACTGGGGCATCATCGAGCCCGCCGGGGAGCGCATCCGGGGCAAGCGGGAGCGGAATCTGAAGATCGCCCAGCGGGGCCTGGCGGCCCTGGACGAGATCATAGAAAGAGAGAGGGCGGGCACATGAAGATCATCCTGGACGCCATGGGCGGCGACAACGCCCCCCAGGCGGTGGTCGCCGGCGCGGTGAAGGCCGCCCGGGAGCTGGACACGAACATCGTGCTGGTAGGCCGGGAGGACGAGGTGCGTAAGGGTCTCGCCGCCGCGGGCGGAGAGAGCGAAACACGCATCCAGATCGTGAACGCCTCCCAGGTGGTCACCATGGAGGACGAGCCCGGTATGGCCTGCTACAACAAGCGGGATTCCTCCATGACCGTGGCGCTGAAAATGCTGAAGGAGGACCAGGGCGACGCAGTGGTATCCGCGGGCAGCACCGGCGCGCTCCTGGCGGGAGCCACCCAGTTCGTGGGGCGCATCAAGGGCATCCGCCGGGCGGCGCTGGGGCCCGTTCTTCCCAATGGGGATAAGGGCGTGTTATTGATCGACTGCGGCGCCAACGTGGACTCCACGCCGGAGTATCTGCTCCAGTTCGCCTACATGGGCTCCTTCTACGCCCAGCGGATGATGGGCATAGAAAAGCCCCGGGTGGCCCAGCTGAACGTGGGCACCGAGGACACCAAGGGCGGCAAGCTCCAGAAGGAGACCTTCGCCCTGCTGAAGGAGGCCTCCGACGCCGGGCGCATCAATTTCATCGGCAACGCTGAGGGCAGCGACCTGTTCGCCGGAAAGGCGGACGTGCTGGTGACGGACGGCCTGGCCGGGAACGTGATGCTCAAGACCACCGAGGGCCTGGCTAAATTCATGTTCAAACAGCTCAAGACTGTGATGTACGGCAGCCTCAAGACGAAGATCGGGGCCCTTCTCATCAAGAAGGAGCTGTACGGCATGAAGGCCATGCTGGACCCCTCCGAAGTGGGGGGCACGGCCCTCATCGGCATCTCCAAGCCCGTGATCAAGGCCCACGGAAGCTCCGATGACCGGGCCATATACAACGCCGTGCGTCAGGCCGTCGCCTGCGCCAAAGCCGATGTGGCCGGGGCCATCGCGGCCAACATCGACTATATGAAACTGGGAAAGACCAAAACCAAGGAGGAATAATACCATGGTATACGATAAGATCATCGAGATGCTCTGCGAGCAGTTCGACCTGGACGCCAGCGAGCTGAACGAGAACACCACCTTCCTGGACGACATCGGCATCGACTCCGTGGACGTGGTGGAGCTCATCGTGGAGGTAGAGGACGAGTTCGGCCTGGACGAGATCCCCGAGGAGGAGCTGAAGAAGCTCCGCACCATCGGCGATCTGGCCGCCTATGTGAGCGCCCACACCGGCGAGTGATGGAACGGCTGGAGAAGCGCCTGGGCTATACCTTCCGGGATAGGTCCTATCTGGAGACGGCCCTGACCCACAGCTCCTACGCCAACGAACAGCCCCATACCCGGCACAGCAACGAGCGCCTGGAATTTCTGGGTGACGCGGTGCTGGGCTTCTGCGCGGCAAAGACCATCTGCCGGCTGTATCCCGATATGCCCGAGGGGGGGCTGACCCGCCTGCGGGCGGAGCTGGTGTGCGAGGCCAGCCTTCACCAGGTGGCCCTGGCCCTGGGGCTGGGGGACTATATCCACCTGGGCAGGAACGAGGAGTGCAACGGCGGCCGCACCCGCACGTCCATCCTGGCCGACTGCGTGGAGGCGGTCATCGCCGCCATCTACCTGGACGGCGGCCTGGACCCGGCGGAGAAGTTCATCTCGGAGCGCATCCTGAAGGACGTCCAGGCCGGCCACAGCCCTGCCCGGACGGATTACAAGACCCAGCTGCAGGAGATCTTCCAGCGGGCCGGCGGCCCGGGACCGGTGTACTCCATCGTGGGCGAGTCCGGCCCGGACCACAACAAGACCTTCGTCGCCAGCGTGGCCCTGCAGGACGGGACCGCCGCCACCGGCGAGGGAAAGAGCAAGAAGGAAGCGGAACAGGCCGCCGCCAAGGCGGCTCTGGAAAAGCTGAAAAGCTGATGGCGAGAGCGAGGATACTCCCCCTGTTCGTCCCCAACTGGGGCTGCCCGAACGAATGCGTATTCTGTGACCAGAAGCGCATCTCCGGCAGCCCTTTGCCTGTTTCCGGGCGGGATGTGGGCCGGGCCCTGGAGAGGGCGAAGGGAGAGGGCCTCACCGGTCTGGAACTGGCCTTTTACGGGGGCAGCTTCACGGCGGTGAGCCCGGACATGCAGCGGGAGCTTTTGACGGCCGCCCAGCCCTATAGGACCGACGGGACCATCGCGTCCATCCGCCTGTCCACCCGCCCCGACGCAGTGGACGAGGCGGGGCTTGCCATGCTGAAAAGCTATGGCGTGGTCACGGTGGAGCTGGGAGCCCAGTCCATGTTGGACAGCGTCCTGGCCGCCTCTGGCCGGGGCCACACCGCCGGGGATACGGTCCGGGCGGCGGGTCTCGTAAAGGCGGCGGGCCTGCGCCTTATATTGCAGATGATGACCGGCCTGCCCGGCTCTGACCGGGAGAAGGACCTGGAGACCGCCCGGCGCATCATAGATCTGGCCCCCGACGGGGTGCGGATATACCCCACCGTCATCGTGAAAGGCACGTTATTGGAGGACATGTGGCGGGCCGGGACGTACAAAGAGCACACCGTATCCGACGCGGTGGCGGTGTGCGCGGACATGCTGCCGCTGTTCAAGGCGGCGGGCATCCCTGTCATCCGGCTGGGCCTGAACCCCACGGACGAGCTGTCCGCCGGAGGGGCCGTGGCGGGGGCCTATCATCCGGCCCTGGGGGAGCTGGTCCGCTCGGAGGTATTGCGCCGCCGGGCGGCGGAACTTCTCAAAGACGTGCCCGCCGGCAGCCATGTGATATTGGGCGTGGCGCCGAACAGGGTGTCCGCCATGACCGGCTGGAAGCGCAGCAATATCGCCGCGCTGACGGAGGAGTTCCACCTCTCGTCCCTGGCCGTGAAGCCCCTGGAGAACGCCGGGGCGGACACAGTTTCGGTTGACGTGAGGCCCTGATGGGGTTATACTATATATTGTGCCATTTTTGGCGTATCACTGGTTCAGAGGTATAAGATTTTGTATTTAAAGGCGCTAGAGATACAGGGCTTCAAGTCCTTCCCGGACAAGACCACCATCCAGTTCGACCGGGATGTGACCATGATCGTCGGACCCAACGGGTCCGGCAAGTCCAACATATCCGACGCGATACTGTGGGTCATGGGGGAACAGCGCACCCGTGCCCTCCGGGGCGGCAAGATGGAGGACGTCATCTTCGGCGGCACGGAGCGGCGGGGCAAGCTGGGCTTCGCCCAGGTGACCCTGGTGCTGGATAACTCCGCCCGCATCTTCCCCGTGGACAGCGGCGAGCTGGCCATCACCCGGCGGTATTACCGCAGCGGCGACAGCGAGTACTACATAAACAAGGAGTCCGTGCGGCTGCGTGATATCAACGAACTCCTCATGGATACCGGCCTCGGCCGGGACGGATATTCCATCATCGGCCAGGGCCGCATCAGCGAGATCGTCTCCGCCAAAAGCACCGACCGCCGGGAGATATTCGAGCAGGCGGCGGGCATCTCCCGCTACCGCTTCCGCAAGGAGGAGGCGGAGCGCAAGCTCTCCGCCACGGACGACGCCCTCCTGCGGGTGGGGGACAAGATCGACGAGCTGGAGCTGCAGCTGACGCCCCTTAAAAAGCAGGCGGCGGTGGCGGAGAAGTACCTGGCCCTCCGGGGGGAACTGAAGGGCCTGGAAGTCTCCGTTTGGATGGAGAATCTGGACAAGCTGGCGGAGCAGTCCTCCGCCATCAAGGAGAGCCAGAAGGCCGCCCAAACGGAGCTGGAGCGCATGCGGGCGGAGGTCACCGCCAACTACCAGCGCTCTGAGACCATCACCGAGCGCATGCGGGAGAAGGACCTGGAGGCCGAGGCCATCCGGGACAAGCTCTCCGCCCAGGAGAAGGCCATCGGCGAGAACCGCCAGGCGGCGGCCGTGCTGGACGCGGAGAAAAAGAGCAACCAGGAGTCCATCCAGCGGCTTTTGAGCGACATGAGCGAGGACGCCGGCCGCATCAAGGCCCTGGAAGAGCAGATATCCCAGCTCCAGGCCCGCATCGACGAGATAAAAGCTTCGGAGGCGGAGCTGGCCGGGAAGATTAACCAGCTTTCCAACATCGTGAACGGCCACCGGATGAAGATGGCCGGCCGGGAGAACAAGGTCAACGCCCTGCGGGACGAGGTCACCCGCCTCACCGTGGACGGGCGGAGCATGGACGGACGCATCAACATGCTCGCCGAGATGGAGAAGGACTACGAGGGGTTCAACCGGGCGGTGAAGACCGTCATGCGGGAGAGCCGCTCCGGCGCTCTGCGGGGCGTGCACGGGCCGGTGGCCAACCTGGTCCGGACGGAGGACCGGTACGCCCTGGCCATCGAGACGGCCCTGGGCGCGGCGGCCCAGAACATTGTGGTGGACAAACGTTCGGACGGCAAGGCCGCCATCGAGTTTTTGAAGCGCCGGGACGCGGGCCGGGGCACCTTCCTGCCCCTGGAGGCCATCCAGGGCAATGTGCTGCGGCAGGTCCCCGCGGGGGAGGCCGGCTGCCTGGGGCTGGCGCTGGACCTGGTGCAGTTCGACGGCAAGTATCAGAACATCTTTGAAAATCTATTGGGCCGGACCGTGGTGGCTGAGACCCTATCCGACGCGGTGAACATCTCCCAGCGGCACCGGGACCAGTTCCGTATCGTGTCCCTGGACGGGCAGATGATCCACGCGGGCGGCTCCATGACCGGCGGCAGCGCCGCCAAGGGCACGGGCATCCTGTCCCGGGCCAACGAACTGGCCAGGCTCCGGGAGGAGCGGGTAGGGCTTTTGAAGCGCCAGCAGGAGAAGAGCGAGGCCTTGGCCGAGGCGGAGCGGGAGCTGGCTGCGGCCCGGTATGACATGGACGTGGCCGGCCAGGAGCTGAGCCAGGTCCAGCAGCAGGCCGCGTCATTGCAGGCGGAGCGGGAGGCCAAGACCACCAGCGTCGGCCAGCTCACCGACGTGAAGGAGGCCATGACCGCCGGCGGCAGCCAGCGGCGGAGCCTGATGGCGGCCTATGAGAAGAAGAACGACGCCATCGACGAGGCGTTGGAGGAGAACGAGCGCCGGGGCGCGGAGCTTACCCGGCAGGCGGAGGCCTTCCGGGAGGAGATACGCGCTGTCACCGCCCAGCGGATGGAGCTGGAGGCCAAGCGCACCCAGGCGGACAAGGACGCCCAGCGCCAGAATGAGGCCCTCATCGCCCAGGAGCGTCTGGTGAGCAGTATCGAGAACCAGACCCTGGCCGCGGAGATGGAGGAAAAGCAGATCATAGACAAGCTCTGGGACAGCTACGAGCTGACCCGGACAGCCGCCCAGACCCAGCGGCAGCCTCTGGAGAGCATGGCGGCGGCCAACCGCCGCATCTCCGAGCTGCGCCGGCAGATCCGGGAGCTGGGCACCCCCAACCTGGGCGCCATCGAGGAGAGCAAGCGGGTGGGGGAGCGGTACGACTACCTCACCGAGCAGCGGGACGACATCGCCAAGGCAAAGGGGGAACTGCTGGGCATCATCGCGGACATCACCCGGGAGATGGAGGAGATATTCACCCGGGAGTTCGCCGCCATCGACCAGAGTTTCCGGGCCACGTTCCTGGAGCTGTTCGGCGGCGGGAAGGCGTCCCTCCGGCTGGAAGATGAAAATGACGTGCTCAACTGCGGCATCGAGATCAAGGTACAGCCCCCGGGCAAGGCCGTGAGCAATATAAGCCTTCTGTCCGGCGGCGAGAAGGCCTTCGTGGCCATCGCCCTGTACTTCTCCATTTTGAAGCTGAAGCCCACGCCGTTTTGCGTCATGGACGAGATCGAGGCGGCCCTGGACGAGGAGAACGTGGTCCGCTTCGCGGACTATCTGCACCGGCTTTCCAGGACCCAGTTCGTGGTCATCACCCACCGCCGGGGCACCATGGAGAAGGCAGACGTGCTGCTGGGCGTGACCATGCAGGAAAAGGGCGTGAGCCAGGTCATCGAACTGGACCTGGCGGAAGCGCAGAAAACCGCCGAAAACTAAGTCGTTTGAAAGGGGGACCCTTTCAAACGAGAAAGATGCAGCCCGCTGCAGCGCACTCGCTGCGCTCGCACGTTTGCGGGCTGATAAGAGATTTTTCCGAGGTACACGCCCCCGGAAAAATCATCCCATTTTCTTTGCGCCTGCGGGCGCAAACTCTGCGAGGCTAGGAGAAACGATATGTCACTTTTCAAAGAAAAGAAAAAGGGCCTGTTCAGCGGGCTGTTCGCGGGCTTTTCCCGGGTGGACGAGGACTTTTTGGAGGAGCTGGAGGAGCGGCTCATCCTGGCGGACGCCGGGGTGGAGGTGGCGGAGACCGCCGTGGAGGCCCTGCGCCGGGAGAAGGGCCTGAAGGGCGAGGCGGTCCAGGACAAGCTGGTGGACATCCTCACGGAAGAGATGGAGAAGGCCGGCACGCCGGAACTGCACCTGGACACCAAGCCCGCCGTGATCATCATGGTGGGCGTGAACGGCGTGGGCAAGACCACCACCATCGGAAAGCTCTCGAAGATATTCACCGGCCAGGGGAAAAAGGTGCTGCTGTGCGCGGCGGACACCTTCCGGGCCGCGGCGGGGGAGCAGCTGGACATCTGGGCCCAGCGCACCGGCGCGGACATCGTCCGCCACGGCGAGGGGGGCGACCCCGGCGCGGTGGTGTTCGACGCCTGCAACGCGGCGAAGGCCCGGGGCTCTGACATCGTCATCGTGGACACCGCCGGGCGGCTCCATAACAAGCAGAACCTGATGAACGAGCTGACAAAACTCACCAAGATCGTGGGCCGGGAGCTGCCGGTTGCCGACTGCGAGATACTGCTGGTCCTGGACGCCACCACCGGCCAGAACGGCCTCATCCAGGCGGAGCAGTTCGCCGGGGCCGCCGGGGTGACCGGCATCGTGCTCACCAAGCTGGACGGCACCGCCAAGGGCGGCGTGGTGTTCTCCATCGCCCAGCGGCTGGGCGTGCCTGTGAAGCTGGTGGGCGTGGGCGAGGGGGCCGACGACTTGCGGGTCTTCGACGCCCGGGAGTTCGCGGAGGACATGGTCCGATGAAGCTCATCCTGGCCACCGGCAACAAGGGAAAGATTCGGGAGTTCCGCCAGATCTTGGAGCCCCTGGGGTACGAGATCGTGTCTCAGAGCGAGCTGGGTCTTAAGCCTGACGTGGAGGAGACCGGCGAGACCTTTGAGGAGAACGCCTTTTTGAAGGCCAATGCCGTGCTGCAGGCCACGGGCCATGCCGCGGTGGCGGATGACTCAGGGCTGTGCGTGGACGCCCTGGACGGCGCGCCGGGGGTCCATTCCGCCCGGTACGGCGGGGGCAAGGCCTGGACCGACCAGCAGAAATACGAGTACCTCTTGCAGCAGCTGGAGGGCGTTTCCGACCGGCGGGCCCGGTTCGTCAGCGCCATCGTGTGCTTGTTCCCGGACGGGAGCAGGATAGATGTCCGGGGCGAGTGCCCGGGAAGGATCTTGACCGCCGCGGCGGGCACAGCCGGGTTCGGCTACGACCCGGTCTTCGCCCCGGACGGGTATGACGAGAGCTTCGGCCAGCTGGGGCCGGAGGTGAAAAACAGGCTCTCCCACCGGGCCCGGGCTCTGGCCGCCCTGCGGGAGAAGCTGGAGGAGAGGATGAGATCATGCTGACAGGAAAGCAGCGCGCCTTCCTGCGCTCCCTGGCGCAGAAGGAGGACGTCATCTTATACGTGGGCAAGGCCGGTATCACCGACCCGGTCATCGCCCAGGCCAGGGAGGCCCTGGCGGCCCGGGAGCTCGTAAAGGGCAAGGTCCAGGAGAACAGCATGTTCACGGCCCGGGAGGCCCAGGAGGCGCTCTGTGAGGCCTGCGGGGCCGAGGGCGTGCAGGTCATCGGAAAGGTGTTCGTGCTGTATAAAAAGCGCCCCGATGGGGCCAGGATAGAATTGCCCAAGGGCTGACAATGCGGATACTCATCTACGGGGGCAGCTTCAACCCGCCCCACCTGGGCCATATCCGCTCGGTGCAGACCGCCGTGAAGGCGCTGGCGCCAGATAAGACCTTTCTCATCCCGGCGGCTATCCCGCCCCATAAGCGGCTGGCCCAGGGGTCGCCGGAGCCTGAGCACCGCCTGGTCATGACGGCTCTCGCGGCGGAGGCCATCCCCGGCTGCGCGGCGTCGGACATGGAGCTCCGGCGGGAGGGACTCAGCTACACGTCGGACACCCTGCGGCAGCTGCATGAACGGTACCCGGACGCGGAACTGGTGTTCCTCATGGGCACAGATATGCTGCTCTCCCTGGAGACGTGGCACGAGCCGGAGACCATCATGGCGCTTTCGAGCCTCGCCGTATTCGCCCGGGAGACCGGCCGGGAGGGGGAAATATCCGCCCAGGCGGCCCACCTGCGGGAGAAGTACGGCGCGGCGGTGTATATGCTGGAGGGGGAACCGGTCACCGTATCCTCCACCGAAATTCGGGAATTGTTGCCCCAGCGGCAGGGAAGGGGATACCTCACCGACGGCGTGTATGCCTATATCATCCGCCACCGGCTCTATGGGGCCAGACCGGATCTGGATTGGCTGCGGGAAAAAGCGTATGCTTACTTAAAGTCCACCCGGGTGGAGCACGTGCGGGGCACGGAGGCCATGGCAAGGCGGCTGGCGGTGCGCTGGGGCGTGGACGAGACGGACGCGGCGGAGGCAGCGATCTTGCACGACGTGACGAAGAAAATGACCGGCCCGGACCAGTTGCGCCTCGCCGAAAAATATGGTATCATACCCGATACGTGGGAGCGGGAAAACACGGAGCTGCTGCACGCCGTGACCGGGGCCGCCTTCGCGGCGGATATATTCGGCGTACCGGAGCCTATAGAAAACGCTATCCGCTGGCATACCACCGGCCGGCCGGGGATGACCGCCCTGGAGCAGATCGTGTTCCTGGCGGACGCCATCGAGATGGGACGAAAGCCCTATCCGGCCCTGGAGGCCATACGGAAGACCGCCTTTGAGGACCTGGACGCGGCGGTGGAGCTGTGCGCCCGGCGGACGCTGGATTATGTGGCGGCCCGGGGGCTTCCCATCCACCCGGACACGGCCCGGACGCGGGAGTATTATTTGAAGAAACTGGAAGATAAAGGCGTGAGTCCCGTCCAGGTGGACGGGGGCGCCAATGAATAAACAGAGGAGGCACGACCATGGAACCCTTTGACGCGGCAAAGCTGGCGGTCAAGGCCCTTGCGGACAAGCAGGCCACGGATATCCGCCTTTTGAAGACCACCGAACTCACCGTGCTGGCGGATTATTTCCTCATCTGCACGGCCAATTCCACCACCCATGTGCGCACGCTGTACGACGAGGTGGACAAGCGCCTGTCCGAGGCTGGTATGCCCCCGGTGCGCCGGGAGGGCAGCCGCAACAGTACGTGGCTGCTGCTGGACTTCGGTTTCCTGGTGGTGCACATCTTCCAGCGGGAGGCCCGGGAGTTTTACAGCCTGGAGCGGCTTTGGAACGACGCTCTGGACGTGGATATCAAGGAGATCACAGAGGGGTAACAGGTCATGGCATACGAATTTTCGCGCATCGAGAAAAAGTGGCAGGGCATATGGGAGAAGGAAAAGCCCTATGCCGCCGTTACCGGGGACAGCCGGCCCAAGTGGTACGGCCTCATCGAGTTCCCCTATCCCTCCGGCCAGGGCCTGCACGTGGGCCATCCCCGGCCCTTCACGGCCATGGACATCGTCGCCCGCAAGCGGCGCATGCAGGGCTATAACGTGCTGTTCCCCATCGGCTTCGACGCCTTCGGCCTGCCCACGGAGAACTTCGCCATCAAAAACCACATCCACCCCGCCATCGTCACCAAGCAGAACATCGAGAACTTCACCCGCCAGCTGAAAATGCTGGGCTTCAGCTTCGACTGGGACCGGGTGGTGGATACCACGGATCCTACATACTATAAGTGGACCCAGTGGATATTCCTCCAGCTGTGGAAGAAGGGCTTGGCCTACAAGGCCACCATGCCCGTGAACTGGTGCACCTCCTGCAAGTGCGTACTGGCCAACGAGGAAGTGGTGGAGGGCGTGTGCGAGCGGTGCGGCTCCCCGGTCATCCAGAAGGAGAAGAGCCAGTGGATGCTCCGCATCACCGACTATGCCCAGCGGCTCATCGACGACCTGGACGACGTGGACTACATCGAGCGGGTGAAGATCCAGCAGCGCAACTGGATCGGCCGCTCCACCGGCGCGGAGGTCACCTTCAAATCCACCGCCGGGGACGACATCGTGGTCTTCACCACCCGGCCCGACACCCTGTTCGGCGCCACATATATGGTGCTGAGCCCGGAGCACGCGCTGGTGAAGAAGTGGATGCCCCTTTTGAAAAACGCCGCCGACGTACAGGCCTATCAATACGCCGCCTCCTCCAAGAGCGACCTGGAGCGGACGGAGCTCAACAAAGAAAAGACCGGCGTGCGCCTGGACGGCGTGGCGGCGGTCAACCCGGTGAACGGCCGGGAGATCCCCATCTTCATCTCCGACTACGTCCTGGCCACCTACGGCACCGGCGCCATCATGGCCGTGCCCGCCCACGACGACCGCGACTGGGAGTTCGCCAAGAAGTTCGGCTGCGAGATCATCGAGGTGGTCTCCGGCGGCGAGGACGTGCAGAAGGCCGCCTTCACCGCCAAGGACGACACCGGCATCCTTGTAAACTCGGAGTTCCTCAACGGCCTTACGGTGCGGCAGGCCATCCCCGTCATCACCCAGTGGCTGGAGGAGAAGGGCATCGGCCGCGCCAAGGTGAACTTCAAGCTCCGTGACTGGGTCTTCTCCCGTCAGCGATATTGGGGCGAGCCCATCCCCATGGTGAACTGCCCCAAGTGCGGCTGGCAGCCCCTGCCGGAGGACCAGCTGCCCCTGCTGCTGCCGGAGGTGGAGAGCTACGAGCCCACCGACGACGGGGAGAGCCCCCTGAGCAAAATGACCGACTGGGTCAATACCACCTGCCCCTGCTGCGGCGGCCCCGCCCGGCGGGAGACGGACACCATGCCCCAGTGGGCCGGGTCCAGCTGGTACTTCCTGCGCTATATGGACCCCCACAACGACAAGGCACTGGCCTCCAAGGAGGCATTGGACTACTGGTCCCCTGTGGATTGGTATAACGGCGGCATGGAGCACACCACGCTCCATCTGCTCTACTCCCGGTTCTGGCACAAGTTCCTCTACGACATCGGCGTGGTGCCCACCAAGGAGCCCTACGCCAAGCGCACCAGCCACGGCATGATCTTGGGCCAGAACCCCCACTGCTTCAGCTGCATGTCCCCGGACAAGCAGAAGGAACTCATCAACGAGTTCGGCAGCGAGGAGGCGGCCAAGGCCCACCTGGTGGAGAAATACGGCGAGATGGCCGAGCGGCCCAGCGTGAAGATGAGCAAGTCCCTGGGCAACGTGGTGAATCCGGACGACATCGTCCGGGACTACGGCGCGGACACCATGCGGCTGTACACCATGTTCATCGGCGACTTTGAAAAGGCGGCCTCCTGGTCCGACGAGGCGGTGAAGGGCTGCAAGAAGTTCCTGGACCGTGTCTGGGCCCTGGCGGAGGCCGGTCCCACCGGCGACGGCATCACCCCCGCCAACGAGACCGCCATCCACCAGACCATCAAGAAGGTGTCCCAGGACATCGAGGAGATGAAGTTCAACACCGCCATCTCCGCCATGATGACCTTGGTGAACGGGTTCTACAAGACCAGGCCCAGCCGGGGCGACATGAAGATCCTCCTGGAGCTTCTGAGCCCCTTCGCGCCCCACGCCGTGGAGGAGATGTGGGAAATGCTGGGCTTTGAGGGCCGGGCTATGAGCCAATCCTGGCCGGAATATGACGAGGCTAAGACCGTGGAGCAGACCCGGGAGCTGGCTGTGCAGGTGAACGGCAAGCTGAAGGGCACCGTATCCGTACCCACTGACTGCCCCGACGAGCAGGCGGTGGCCGCCGCCCAGGCCGAGCCCAAGGTGGCGAGGGCCCTGGAGGGCATGGATATTGTCAAGACCATCGTGGTGAAAAACCGCCTGGTCAATCTCATCATAAAGCCGAAAAAATAAGGATTTTCTTGACAACCGGGCCGAAAACCTTTATAATATCCAAGGTTCGCAGAGAAAGCACATATGAGGCGTATTCGGAGGGAGGGAAAACAGAATGTCGGAAATCTACGTCAAAGAGAACGAATCTCTCGATAACGCGCTCAAACGGTTCAAGCGCAGCTGCGCAAAGGCTGGCGTCATGAATGACCTCCGCCGGAAGGAGTACTACCAGAGCCCCAGCGTGAAGCGCCGCAAGAAGTCCGAAGCGGCCCGCAAGAACAAACATAAGCGGTATTATTAATGAAACGAAGACCTCACAGCTTGGCGCTGTGAGGTCTTTTGCAAAGGAGCGGCGATATGTACGAACTGAACCAAGTCTCGGAGCGGTGCTATTACATCCAGTCCCCGGCAAAAATAGGTCTGGTGAAGCTGGAGGGGGACGACGTGTGTCTCATCGACAGCGGCAACGACAAGGACGCGGGCCGGAAGGTCCGGCAGCTTCTGGACGCCAACGGCTGGCGCCTCACCGCCATCTACAACACCCACTCCAACGCCGACCACATCGGCGGCAACAAGTACCTCCAGGCCCAGACAGGCTGCAAAGTATATGCCCCCGGTATCGAGTGCGATATGACCCGCCACACGGTGCTGGAGCCGGCGTTTCTGTACGGCGGATACCCCTGTAAGGACCTGCGGCACAAGTTCCTCATGGCCCAGGAAAGCGACGCTCTTCCCCTGACGGCGGATGTGCTGCCGAAGGGATTCGAGATGATATCCTTGCCGGGCCATTTCTTCGACATGGTGGGCTTCCGGGCCCCGGGGGACGTGGTGTATCTGGCGGACTGCCTGTCCAGCCGGGAGACGCTGGACAAGTACCAGATCGGCTTCATCTACGACGTGGGGGCGTATCTTGACACACTGGAAAAGGTGAAGGGGATGGAGGCAGCCATGTTCGTGCCCGCCCACGCCCCGGCGGCGGAGAGCGTTCGGGATCTGGCCCAGTACAACATGGACAAGGTCAACGAGATCGCGGAGCGCATCACGGACATGTGCGGCCAGCCCATGAGCTTTGAGCGCATTTTGCAGAAGCTGTTTAAAGAGTACGGCCTCGCCATGAACTTTGAGCAGTACGCCTTGGTGGGCAGCACGGTCCGGTCCTATCTCTCCTGGCTGAAGGACACCGGCCGCCTCACCGTCCGGTTCGAGGACAGCATGCTCCTGTGGGAGCGGGCATAAGGGAATAAAAAGCAAAGCGCCAGCCGAAACGGCTGGCGCTGTTGTTGTGTGGACATGGCCCCCTTGTGTAAAGGGGGCTGTCGCCGCCGTTAGGCGGTGACTGAGGGATTGTCGTTTACAACCCCTCCGCCTCGCTCCGCTCGGCACCTCCCCTTACACAGGGGAGGCTTTATACCGCACGTCAGGCTTCTTAGTCCACGGCAATGAGCTCGTAGTCCTCGGTGCCGAAGCCCAGGGCCGCGGCGGCGTCGATGGTGTGGGTGCCCTTGCGGGACTCCACCCGCTCCAGGAAGTGGTCCCGGCCCGGGTCCTTGGAGGCGTAGACCAGGTCCATGCAGGCCTTGTCCAGCGCCACCGGGTCCAGGGAGGAGAGGGTTCCGATGTCGGCCATGCAGGGGTCCTCCGCCACAGCGCAGCAGTCGCAGTCCACGGACAGATTGCACATCATGCTCACGAAGGCGCACTTGCCCTTAAACATCTCCACCACGCTGGAGGCCGCGTCGGCCATGGCCTCGCAGAAGGCAAGCTTATCGGCGTGATTGTCCCAGCAGGTGGCCTGGTTGGAATCTTTGCCGGCGGAGTGGATGAGGCTCTTGCCCGCGCTGGAGGCGCAGCCGATGGACAGCTGCTTCAAAGCCCCGCCGTAGCCGCCCATGGGGTGGCCCTTGAAGTGGCTCAGGACCAGCAGGGAGTCGTAGTTGGCCAGGTCCTTGCCCACCCGGTTCTCCTTCAGGATCTTGCCGCCCGGCACGGGCAGGATCAGGTCCGGGCCCTCCGCGTCCAGCAGGTCCACGTCGAAATACTTGATCCAGCCGTGGCCGGCCAGGAGTTTGCGGTGCTTCTCGGTGGTGTTGCGCTCGCCGTCATAGGCGGTGTTGCACTCCACGATGGTGCCGTGGACGTGCTCCACCATGGGCTTCATGAACTCGGGATGCAGATAGTTCTGGTTGCCCTCCTCGCCGGAGTGGACCTTGACGGCTACCTTGCCGGGCAGTTGGATACCCAGGCGCTCGTACATCTCCACCACGGTCTCGGGGCTGAGCTTCTTCGTGAAATAGACCTTCGCTTTAGCCATTATTATCACCTCAAGTATAATATCGCCGCGGGGCGGCGCAGTTTATTCCTCGTCCCTCATGGGCACGGCCCGGCCCTCCCGGAGGGCCAGGTCGTCCCGGAGCGCCTGATAGGCCGCTGCCGTCAGCGGCACGCCCACCAGCATCCCCAATACGCCGAACATGGCCCCGCCGATGGTCACGGCAGCCAGCACAAAGATACCGGGCAGACCGATGGAGGAGCCCACCACCCGGGGATAGATGATGTTGCCCTCCAGCTGCTGCAGGACCACGATGAATATCAGAAACCAGATGGCCTTGACGGGGGCCACGGACAGGATCATGAACGCGCCCACGCCCGCGCCGATGTAGGCCCCGGCCACGGGGATCAGGGCCGTCACGCCCACCAGAGTGCCCACCATGGTGGCGTAGGGGAAGCGGAAGAGCATCATCCCGCCGATGCACAGGCTGCCCAGGATGACCGCCTCAGTGCACTGGCCCACCACATACTTGCGGAAGCAGCTGTCCAGCAGCCGCAGGATATACATGGCCCGGCGCTCCCACTTCTCGGGCAGGTAGGTGGTGATGACCCGGCGGCACTGGCGGCCCAGGGTGTCCTTGCCCAGGAGCAGGTAGATGGCGAAGATGAGGCCAAAGAGGACCGTCACCGCCCCGGAGAAAATGGTGCTCACGGCCCCGGCGGCGCCGCTGACGCCGGACAGGAGCACGCCCCGTATCTTGCCCACCAGGCCGGGCCAGTCCATGGCGGCCAGCTTTTCCTCGATGTCCGGGGGGATGAGCTTCAGGACGTAGGGGTTCTGCAGCAGCTTGTTCACCGCCGCCGGCGCCTGCTTGATGAGGGCATTGATGCAGGAGAGGAACTCCGGCACCACCAGCCGTATCACGAAAAACAGCACGAGTATCACCGTCAGCACCGCCGCGGTCATGCACACCGGCCGGCGCAGCTTCGCCGCCGTGCCCGCGGCCTTGCGCAGGAAGTGGCGCTCATAAAAGCTCATGAGGATGTTGACCGTGTAGGCGATGGCCGCGCCCAGGATGAGGGGCAGCATGGCTCCCAGGAGCACGCCGAACAGATGGGACACCGCGCCCCAGTAGTAAATGGCCAGATACAGCAAAAACGCCGTGAGACCGATGCGCCAGCATGTCTTTTTCGTCAGCTTCATGGCTCGCCCTCCTTACAGAACTTTTCCGAACACCCGCAGCTGGGCGGGGTCGGAGATGGGGATGTCCTCATACTCCGGGTTCAGGCTGTGCAGGTATACCCCGTCGGGCCGGTCATGGAGGACCTTGATATAGCCGCTGCCCTGCCAGGAGAACAGGCCCGTCTCCCCGTGGTCCACGGAGGGGACCGCCTTCACGTATACCGTGTCGCCGTCGTGGAACCGGGGCTCCATGCTGTCCCCGGCCACCCGGACGGCGAAATCCGCCTGCCGGGGCGCCCCGGCGGCGTCGATCCACTGGTAGTCGCTGTCGTCCAGGAATTGGCCCGGTCCGGCGCTGGCGGCCAGGGTGTAGAGCCGGATAGCCCGGCCCCGCTCCAGATGGGGCTCGTAGAGCCCGCTGCGGCGCAGAAGGTCCGCGTATTCTGTCAACTTCCGCCGACCGGCGGCGTTGAGGCCCTTGGCCAGGCCCTCGCCCATGAACTCTCCGGACACGTCGGATACGTCCAATGCCAGACACACCAGCAGGAATTGCCGGGCGGAGGGGAGGGTGGCGCCTTTCTCCCATTTGGAGAGCGCCTTGTCGGAGATGGGCTCGCCCAGGGCCGTCAGTTTGTGGGCCACTTCCTTCTGAGACAGACCCGCCGCCCGCCGCAGAGACGCGATGTGGGCGCCGATATCCTCGAACATAGCCAGTCCTCCTCTCCGAGTATTATTGCTCGCTTACAGTATATAGCAGAAAGAGAACTATTGCAAGATATTTCTCGTATTGAGAGAAAATTACTATTTACTTCTCCAAATAAGCGATATATAATGGGGCCATGGAGAGGGTCATCTTACATTCGGATATCAACAGCTGCTATGTGAGCATCGAACTGCTCACCCGGCCCGAGCTGCGGGGGCTGCCGGTGGCGGTGGGGGGAGACGAGGAGGCCCGCCACGGTATCATCCTGGCCAAGAGCCAGGAGGCCAAGCGCTGCGGCGTGAAGACGGGCATGGTCCTGTGGCAGGCCCGGCAGCTGTGCCCGGAGCTCATCGTGCTCCGGCCCCATTATGACAAGTACGAGGCGGTGTCCCACGCCGCCCGGGCCATATACGCCGATTTCACCGACCGGCAGGAGCCCTTCGGCCTGGACGAGAGTTGGCTGGACATCACCGGCTGCCACGCCTGGAAAGATGGTTACCTGGCGGCCCAGGAGGTGCGCCGGCGCATCCGCTCGGAGCTGGGCGTCACGGTGAGCGTGGGCGTGAGCTGGAACAAGGCGTTCGCGAAGCTGGGCTCGGACTACCGCAAACCCGACGCGGTGACGGTGCTGGGAAAGGACAATTTCCGTGAGGTGGTCTGGCCCCTTCCCGTGGGCGCGCTGCTGTTCGCCGGGCCCGCTTCCGTCAGGACGCTGGGGGCCATGGGCGTGCGCACCATCGGCCAGCTGGCCGCGGCGGACCCGGAGATGCTGCGGCTGCGGATGGGGAAGGGGGGACTCACCCTCTACCGCTACGCCAACGGCTGGGACGACAGCCCCGTCCGCCGGTTCGACTGCCTGCCGCCGGTGAAGAGCATCGGCAACTCCACCACGCCGCCCAGGGACCTGGTCTGTGACGCCGACGTGCGGGCGGTGATGCTGGCCCTGGCGGAGGAGGTGGGGGCCCGGCTCCGGGGCGCGGGGATGCGCACCCGGCTCATCGAGGTGGCCGTCCGGGACGGGGAGACCCTCCATTGGACTGAGCACCAGGCGGCCCTGTCCCGGCCCACGGACGTGACAAAGGAGCTCTATGAGCGGGCCATGAGCCTTTTCCGGGAGCTGCACCGGTGGCCCGGGGCCCTGCGGGGTCTGGGCCTTCGCACCGGGGTCCTCAGCCCCGCGGACGCCCCGGAGCAGACGGATCTGTTCACCGACTACAGGCGGCTGGACAGACTGCGCAGCCTGGACCGGGCCGTGGATGGCCTGTGCGCCCGATATGGCGCCCGGACGGTCCGCCGCCTGGGCGCGGCCCTGCCCGAGGATATGCCACGGGAAAAGTGCTCCTTCGCGGACAGGTGAGGGCGCGGCGATGCAATTCAGGTCGTGTTTTTGTAGATTCGGGACAAAAGTATTGACAAATGCCCCGGATGTTTCAATAATGGGATCAGGATCGCAGGCATAAATCATAAGGAGGAATATAACTATGAGCGAGGATAAGATCATCAACGAGCAGGAACTGGAAAACGTCTCCGGCGGCGGCGTCGGCTTGGACGTGCTGTTCGTCAAGGCCAATTGCGCGGGCTGCGCCAATGACAAGGACGGGAAATGCCCCCACAAGGCGGACATGGCCGCCAAGGCGCTGAAGCAGGGGAATGTCACCATGTGCACGTTCAGATCGTGAAAACGGCCGGACGAAGGTCAGGAAAGGAAGGATCGCGATGAAAAAACTGTCCAAACGGCTGGGGGCGCTGGCGCTGACGGCGCTGATGCTCCTTGGCACATTTCCTGGGGCGGCGTTTGCGGCCGAGAGTGTTGATCCGGACGACGCCTCGGGGTTCGTCTCCCTGGCGGAGGCGGTGCCTGACGTGATACTGGAGATACGGTACTACTCTACCTATAACTTCGTAGGCGACAGGATCGACGGCTATGAGGAGCCCTGCGCCCTTCTCACCAAGGAGGCCGCGGAGGCCCTGCAGGCGGCGGCCACCGACGCGGAGGAGCAGGGCTACCGCCTGAAAGTCTACGACGCCTACCGGCCCCAGATGGCCGTGGACAATTTCGTGGAGTGGGCGGAGGATGTGGACGACACCCGCATGAAGGAATACTTCTACCCGGAGCTGGATAAGTCCGTTCTGTTCGACCAGGGCTATATCGACGCCAAGTCCGGCCACAGCCGGGGCAGTACCCTGGATCTGACGCTGTTCGATATGGACACGGGCAAGGAGCTGGACATGGGCGGCACCTTCGACTACTTCGGGGAACTGTCTCACCCGGACTACGTGGGGGACCTGACGGAGGAGCAGATCGCGAACCGCAATACCCTGCGGGATATCATGGTGGATAACGGCTTCCGGCCGCTGGATACGGAGTGGTGGCACTTCACCCTGGAGGAGGAGCCCTATCCGGACACATACTTCACTTTCCCGGTCACCAGCGACTCTGTCGCTGCTGGCTGACGAGCTGAAGGGAGATCAGAAGGAGGAGTACACGATCTGTGTGCTCCTTCTTTTTTTGTTTGGATGGTGGGCGAACCTCGGCGCGGCGTGCAATTCGAGTCGTGATTTTGTCGATTCGGGACAAAGCGGTTGACAACCGCCCCGGATTATTTGATACTATAAACTAAATTGGCAGTACAATGTCCATGGCTGACAAAAAATCATGATCGGGGAGGCAGCGGATATGTTCTATGGGAAAAAGCGGGCACTGAGCGCGCTGCTGGCGCTGGCTGTTCTGGCAGGTCTCGCGCCGGCGGCTTGGGCCGCTGGAGAGGTGACTCTCATGCCCGGCGTGACGCCGGAGATGGAGGATGCCGATTATTGGGCGGACCGGCAGCCGGGCGCGGACGAGATCATCCTGACGCCGGAGAAGATCCAGGCGTTCAACCTGGACAGCGCCGAGCGGGAGGGCACAATGGTCATGGACCTGCGCTCCGCCGGCGAGACATACAACGGGCCGGTCTATAACGAGAACCTGGAAAAGTCCGCCACCGCGGACGGGGAGTATTACTTCGGCTGGACCTATACCGGCGAAGGGGAGGAGGCCCCGTGGGAGTACTTCCAGGCCATGATCGACAACTGCCAGGACCCCAACGCCGGGGAGGACGCGCCGGTACGCTACGGGATCGCCGTAAAGCGCACGCTGCTGCGGGTGTTCCCCAGCCCGGACCCTATTTTGGACGACCCCAACGACCCGGATTTCGACTACCAGTCCCTGAGCTCCATCCGGGTCAACGAGCCCATGCTCATCTATAACACCTCCGCCGACGGGAAGTACTACCAGGCCCGGATATCCAGCTGCTCCGGCTGGGTGCCGGCGGAGGACGTGGCCCTGTGCGCCGACAAGGACGAGTGGCTCTCCGCCTGGGACCTGCCGTGGGAGAAGCTGCTGGTGGTGTATGGGAACAAGGTTTACACCGACGCCTCCAACTCCCACCCGGAGACGGCCGTGCGCATGCTGAGCCAGGGCACGGCTCTGGAGCTGGTGACGGACGTCGAGCCGGACCAGCTCATCGGCAACCGCTCGCCCTACCACAACTATGTGGTGTACCTGCCCGTGCGCCGGGCGGATGGCAGCTATGAAAAACAGATGGCCCTCATCCCCGTGACCGCCAAGGTCAGCGTGGGGTATCTGCCCCTGACCATGCGGAACATCGCCATGGTGGCCCTGGAGAGCCTGGGGGACGCCTACGGCTGGGGCGGGATGCTGGACGTGGAGGACTGCTCCGGCATGATCCGCACCATCTACCGCTGCTTTGGCCTGGATATCGGCCGTAACGGCAACTGGCAGTGGAACATGAACATCGAGAAGATCGACATGGCCAACATGTCCCTGGAGGAGAAGAAGCTCATCCTGGACGCGCTGCCCCTGGGCGCGGCGCTGTGCTTCGACGGGCATGAGATGATGTACCTGGGCAAGGTGGACGGTGAGTATTATGTGGTCAGCACTGTGAGCAGCATCGTCAGCCCCAGCTCCGGGAGCATCCTGCGGACCCGTGACGTGATGATCAACGACATGCAGGTGAAGCGGGGCAGCGGCAAGACCTGGCTGGGGGCGCTGAACATGGCGTTCATGCCCTGCTACGCCAAGCTGGAGGGCAAAACTTACGATTTCCCGGCCCTGCAATGGTACCATGACGGCGTGGCCTGGTGCCTGGGGTCGGGCGTGATGCCGGGGCTGGATATTGACGACACCTTCGGCGTGGGCACGCCAGCCAGCCGGGCGGATCTGGACTATGCTCTGGACGTACTGGCGCGCGGGCCTGATGAAGAGGCCGCTGGTGAGGAAGAACAAACGGCCGGGGAGCCGGATACCAGTCCTGTGAGCCTGAACGAGGCGCTGACGGCGCTGTGGGAGCTGGCCGTGGCCCAGGATTGGCCCGGGGCGGCGGACAGCCCGTTCCCCTATGACTGGGCGCTGGACGCGGGTATAGTGACCGGCGACGACTGGGCCCTGCCCATCGGCGACCCGGTGAGCCGGGAGGGCCTGGCCACGTATCTTGCCCGGTACGGCCAGCTTTGCCCCGCCGCGCAGGAGACGGAGGAGGCAGAAGACACGGAAAACGCCGCGTAAAATAATAGTTAAGAAATAATAAACTTGGGAGGTACATACAAAATGAAGCTTCGGAAGGTATTGGCATTCATCCTGGCGGCGGCCATGCTGCTGGGACTATGCACGGGCTGCGGAAAAAAGCCCGAGGAGATGTATGACGAGGCCATGGAGGCCATAGACAGCGGCGACGCCGCCAAAGGCGAGGAGCTGCTGACCAAGGCGGCGGAGAAGGACTATGTCCCCGCCAGCGCCAAGCTGGGCTATATGTATGCCAGCGGCGACGGCGTGGAGAAGGACCTGGCCAAGGCCGCGGAGATGTACCAGAAGGCCGCGGACGGCGGCGACGGCAAGAGCATGCTCTACCTGGGCACCATGTACCTCGCGGGCGATGGCGTGGAGAAAGACGAGGCCAAGGCCTTTGAGCTGCTCACCCAGGCGGCGGAGCTGGTCCCCGAAGCCTATTTGAACCTGGGCATGGCTTACCACTTCGGTGTGGGCACGGAGAAGGACTACGCCAAGGCCGTAGAGTGCTGGACCAAGGGCTTGGAGGAATGCGAGGAGGGACACCACACGACCTGGTGCGCCGCCAGCTTGGCCGAGTGCTATTACTACGGCATGGGCACGGAGCAGAGCTTTGAAAAGGCCTTTGAACTGTTTTCCCAGACCGCGGAGGATGGCTACGCCCATTCCCAGCAGTATATGGGCCGGTTCTCTCAGTTCGGCTACGGTGTGGTGGACATAGACTATACCCAGGCGGCGGAGTGGTACCAGAAGGCCGCGGATGGCGGCGACGCGGGCGGCATGATATTCCTGGGCGACCTTTATGCGGCCGGCCAGGGTGTGGAAAAAGACGAGGCGAAGGCCGATGAGCTGTACGGCCAGGCGCTTAAGACGCTCACCGAGGCCGGCGAGGACGCGCGGTATGACAGCGGATACTTCCTCCTGGGCTACATCTACAAAAACGGCCTGGGCGTGGAAGAAGACGCCGACAAGGCCCTGGAGTACTTCACTGCCTCTGCGGATATGGGCGACCCGGACGGCATGTTCGACCTGGCCCGGTGCCATTACGACGCGGGCGAATACGACGAGGCCCTGGAGCTTTTCACCGAATGCGCGGATATGAACATGCCCGAGGCCATGGTGCAGCTTGGCTATATGTACGCCGCAGGCCAGGGCGTGGAGCTTGATTACGCCAAAGCTCTGGACCTTTTTGAGCAGGCCGAGGCCCTGGACGACCCCTACGTGTGCTTCTACCTGGCCGACATGTACATGTACGGTCTGGCCGTGGAGGAGGACTATGTCAAGGCACGGGAGTACTATGAGCAGGTCCTGACCATCCCCGAGACAGGCGACTTCGCCCTGGGCTACGCCGCGGAGAACGACGGCTGGTTCTATGAGTACGGCACGGGCGTGGAGCAGGATCAGGCCAAGGCCGAAGAGCTCTACGCTCAGGCTTTCGAAGCCGCCTCGGAGGACGAGGACTACAGCTACAACGCGCTGGTGCTGGGCTACCTTTACATGACCGGGGAGGGCGTGGAGCAGGACTATGAAAAGGCCCTGGAATACTTCACCGCCGCGGCGGAGGACGATATCTTCGAGGCCGAGTGCCAGGCAGGCGCGATATATCTCATGGGTCTCGGCACGGAGCAGGACGAGGCCAAGGGCCTGGAGATGCTGGAGGACGCGGCGGAGCGCGGCGTGCCCGAGGCTTATTACTATCTGGGCACCGCCTATGCGGACGGCGACGGCGTGGAGCGGGACTACGCCAAGGCCCGGGAGCTCCTGGAACAGGGCGAGGCCTTGGGCGTCGCCGACGTCTGCTACTATCTGGCCGACATGTATATGTATGGCCTGGGCGTGGAGGAGGACTATGTCAAGGCGCGGGAGTACTACGAGCAGTCCATGATCCGCGCCCAGGGCGACGACGCGACTGTGGGCTACGCCGCGGAGAACGACGGCTGGTTCTATGAGTACGGCATGGGCGTGGAGATGGACAAGGCCAAGGCCTTCGAGCTCTACACCCAGTCGGCGGAGCTGGGCTATGTGGACGGCCAGACCTCCCTGGGCCGGTTCTATGACTACGGCTACGGCGTGGTGGACGTAGACGACGCCAAGGCGGCGGAGCTCTATGCCCAGGCCGCGGACCAGGGCGACGCCGAGGCCATGCTGTACCTGGCCTGGCTCTATGACTTCGGTCAGGGCGTGGAGCAGGATCAGGCCAAGGCCGAAGAGCTCTATGCCCAGGCTTTCGAGGCCGCCTCGGAAAACGAGGACTACAGCTACGACCAGCTGGTGCTGGGCTACCTTTATCTGGACGGCACCGGCGTGGAGCAGGACTATGCCAAGGCCCTGGAATACTTCACCGCCGCGGCGGAGGACGACATCTTCGAGGCCGCGTGCGAGGCGGGCACCCTGTATCTCGTGGGTCACGGCACAGAGAAGGACGAGGCAAAGGGCATTGAGTTGCTCCAGGACGCGGCAGAACACGGCGTGCCAGAGGCCATGTGCGGTCTGGGCTACGCCTATGCCTATGGCGATGGCGTGGAGCGGGATGACGCCCAGGCGGTCCAGTGGCTCGAAAAGGCCGCGGACATGGGAAATGCCAACGCCATGAACCAGCTTGGCTATATGTACGCCAACGGCGAGGGCGTGGAGCAGGACTGCGATAAGGCCCTGGAGATATTCACCCAGGTGGCGGCGTCGGACGCGTCCGATTATGACAGAGGCTATGCGCTGTACTGCCTGGGCTATATGTACGGACACGGCCTGGGCGTGGAGGAGGACGACGCCAAGGCCGTAGAGTATTACACCCAGGCGGCGGAGCTGGGCGATACGTCGGCCGTGGGCGAGCTGGGCGACGCCTATGCCCGCGGCAAGGGCGTGGAGCAGGACGGCGAGGAGGCCCTGAAGTGGTACGGCCAGGCCGCGGAGGCCGGTGACCCCGACGGCCTGGACTGCATGGGCGACATGTATTTCTGGGGCGACGGCGTGGACGTGGACAAGGCCAAAGCCTTCGACTACTACACCCAGGCCGCGGAGATGGGCGACCAGGACGCCCAGTTCCAGATGGGCCGGTTCTATGAAAACGGCTACGGCGTGGTGGACAAGGACACGACCCAGGCGGCGGCGTGGTACGAAAAGTCCGCCGGACAGGAGGATGCGGAGGGCATGCTGGCCCTGGCGCGGCTCTATATGGACGGCCGCGGCGTGGAGAAGGACGAAGCCAAGGCCGAGGAGATCATAAAGAGCCTGGTGGAGGACCTCACGGAGAAGGAGGAGACCGACACCCTCGCCCCCACGGAGAAGCGGGTGCTGGCCACCCTTTACGCCCACGGCGGTGTCCTTGACAAGGACGAGGAAAAGGCCGCGGCCCTCTATGCCGAGGCGGCAGAGGCCGGCAATTACGAGGCGGTGGCCGCCCTGGCCTATGCGTATCGGCACGGCGTGGGCGTAGAGGAGGACGCCGCCAAAGCGGCGGAACTCTATGCCCAGGCGGCGGAGCACGGGGTCGACAGGGCCATGCTTCTGTTGGGCAACATGTATTACTGGGGCGAAGGGGTGGACCAGGACTACGGCAAGGCCCTGGAGTTCTACACCCAGGCGGCGGAACTGGACAACGCCGAAGCCCAGAATGAACTGGGCACCATGTATTACAACGGCGACGGTGTGGACCAGGACTATGAAAAGGCCCTGGCGTATTTCGAGTGCGCCGCGGATGAGAACAACGAAGACGAGATAAGATCCCGCGCGCTGTTCGATGCCGCCTATTTCTATCACTTCGGCCTGGGCACGGAAAAGGATATGGATAAGGCCGTGGAACTCTATGCCCAAGCGGCGGAACTGGGCGACGACTCCGCCGCGTACAACCTGGGCAGACTGTATGAAGACGGCGAGGAAGTGGAAAAGGACCCTGCCAAGGCCCTGCGATACTTTACCCAGTCGGCGGAGGCGGGCGACGCCCACGCCATGCGGAAGGTGGGCGACGCCTACATGTTCGCCGACGGCGCGGAGCTTGACAGGGCCAAAGCCCTGGAGTGGTACGAAAAGGCCGCGGACGCGGGCGGCGAGACCGGCCCGTACATGATCGGCTACTTCTATGAAAACGGCTACGGCGTGGTGGACATCGACCTGGCCAAGGCGGTCGAGTGGTACGAAAAGGCGGCGGAGAACGACCAGCCGGAGGCCATGTACAATCTGGCCAGATGCTATGCGCAGGGCCTGGGCGTGGAGCAGGACGAGGCCAAGGCCCAGGAGCTCTACGAGAGCCTGGCGGAGCAGCTCACCGCCGTAGACGAGGAGGAGCTCTCCGGCCGGGAGGCGCGTGTTCTCGCCTGCCTCTATGAACTGGGCCAGGGCGTGGAGAAGGACGAGGCCAAGTCCGCGGAGCTCATGGCCGCCGCCGCGGAAATGGATGACTGGCGGGCCGTGGACTATCTTGGCCAGTTCTATTACTACGCCATCGGCGTGGAGCAGGACAAGGCAAAGGCCGCGGAACTCTACACCCGGGCGGCGGAGCACGGCGTGCCCGGGGCGATGTACAATCTGGGCACGATGTATCTCGCCGGCGACGGCGTGAGCCAAGACTACGCCCAGGCGCTGGCGTGGTTTGAAAAGGCGGCGGAGCAGCAGTTCCCCAACGCCTGTTACGCCCTGGGCTATATGTATGAGTTTGGCATCGGCGTGGAGCAGGACTACGACAAGGCCCTGGAATATTACGAAAAGGCGGCGGACCTGGGCGACGCCTACGCCATGGGCCAGCTGGGCTATATGTACCACGTGGGCCACGGCGTGGAGGCGGACCTGGCCAAGGCCGCGGAGTATTACGGCAAAGCCCTCGCCACAGGGGAGGGCAGCTCGATAGCGGCGTCCAACCTGGCCGGGATGTATCTCTATGGCGACGGCGTGGAGGTGGACAAGGACAGAGCCTTCGAGCTCTATAACCAGGCGCTGGAGAAGGACGAAGGGAACACCTCGGCCCTGGAGGCCATGGGGGAGTTCTACCTGTACGGCGAGGGCTCGGTGGAGCAGGACCTGGCCCAGGCGGCGGAGTTCTTTGAAAAGGCCGGAGCGGACGACGTGGAGGCTGCCTACTACCTGGCGAATCTCTATGAGCTGGGCTACGGCGTGGAGAAGGACGAGGCCAAGGCGGAGGAGATGTTTGCGGACCTGGCCGGCCGGCTCACGAAGGAGGAGGACCCGGACTCCGCCGAGCAGCGCATCCTGGCCTATCTCTATAAGTACGGCAAGGGCGTGGAGAAGGACGAGGCCAAGGCGGTGGAGCTGCTTTCCGCCGCCGTGGAGGATGACAACTACCAGGCGGCCGACTCTCTGGCGCGGTGCTATCACGACGGCGTGGGCGTGGAGAAGGATGAGGCCAAGGCGGTGGAGCTCTATGCGCTGGCCGCAGAGCATGGCGTCGCGTCTGCCGCCGGCGACCTGGGGGATATGTATTATCAGGGCGACGGCGTGGCCCAGGACTGCGAAGAGGCGGCCAAGTGGCTCCAGCTGGGCGCGGACATGGGCGACGCCTACTGCCAGGGCTACCTGGGGTATCTGTATCTGGAAGGCGACGGCGTGGAACAGGACTACGGCGAGGCCCTCCGGCTCTTTGAGGAGGCCATGGACGAGGACGACGAGTCCCTGTACGCCCTGGGCACGATCTATGAAAACGGCCTGGGCGTGGAGCCGGATATGGATAAGGCCATGGACTATTACACGCAGGCCGCGGACAGGGGCGTGGAGACCGCCGTCCAGCGGCTGGCAGAAGCGAAGTGATGCTTTTTCCGGCCCATTGACCCTTATGTTTCTGCATTCAGACCATTCAGTTTAAGACCTCCCTGCCGCAGACGCGGCAGGGAGGTTTTTCGGTTTTCGGGGGCCTTTTTTTCCGGCCGAGGATGCAATTCGAGTCGTGATTTTGTCGATTCGAGACAAACCGGTTGACAACTGGCCCGGAGCGTTCGATATTGTAACAGAGTGAACAGGACGATCAATCTCGTGGCGGAAAAAACCACGGAAAAGGCGCTGCAGGTGACCGTGGAACGATCCTGCCAGGAAATGGGCATCGATCTGGAGGATTTTTCCGTCTACCCCAACACCGATGTGATGTCCAACCGATACGACTTCCTCATTGAACCGATGCACGAGATCACGAAATTCGATATGGCAGCGCTGAAGGAAAGCATCTATAAGAATCTCTGTGAGGCGAACGTCAGGATCGTGTAATCCTTCGACGAGCACAAACTGGATAAACCGGAGGTGTTCTTCCTGCAGCCGGAGACCTCTTTGCTTTACCACGATATGATGGTGTACCAGGGAGCGTCCATGAACCAGCTCAAGCCGGTGCGCGTCATCCTGAACGAGCGGCAGAGGAAATTCTTCTTTGGTCTTCTGCAGAAAATGGACGAATAAGACGATCGCTTTTTACAGCGGCAAAGGACGCGAAGGAAAAAGCCATAACGTAAACGTTTTTTAAGCGGGGTAAGAAACATGAGCCTGATCGAACTGAAAAACATCACGAAGGACTTCGGCGCCACGCGGGTGCTGGAAAACGTGACCATGACTGTGGACAAGGGCGACGTGGTGGCCGTGGTGGGCAACTCCGGCTGCGGCAAGACCACGCTTTTGCGGTGCATGAACCTGCTGGAACGGCCCACAGCCGGGCAGGTGTTCATCGACGGGGAGGAACTGACGGCCAAGGGCGCGGACGTGGACCGCATCCGCCGGGCGCATGGGCATGGTATATCAGCACTTTAACCTCTTCTCCCACCTGTCCGTGATGGAGAACGTGACCATGGCGCCCCGCCTCGTGAACCACATGCCGGCGGACGAGGCGAAGGAGCTGGGCATGCGGTATCTGCGCATGGTGGGCATGCAGGAGCGGGCGGACCGGCCCATCGGCCAGCTCTCCGGCGGCCAGAAACAGCGGGTGGCCATCGCCCGGTGCCTGGCCATGGAGCCGGAGGTGGTGCTCTTCGACGAGCCCACCAGCGCCCTTGACCCCACCATGGTGGACGAGGTGCTGGCGGTGATCCGGAACCTGGTGAAAAACGGCCTGACCTGCGTCATCGTGACCCACGAGATGGACTTTGCCCGGAGCGTGGCCAGCCGGGTGGTGTTCCTGGCGGACGGGGGCATCTACGAGCAGGCGAGCCCGGAGGAGTTCTTCAACGCCCCCAAGGGGGAGAAGACGAAGGCCTTCGTCCGGCGGGTGAAGCTGTTTACATACGAAAGCGCCCTGCATGACCTGGACCTGTACACCCTGCTGGCCCAGATGCGCACCTATTGCGGCCGGTACGGCTTCTCCAGGCGGGCGGCGACCCGTGTCCAGCTGGTGACGGAGGAGCTGGTCACCTTCCTGCAGGAGCTGGGCGGCGCCGGGAAGGTGGTCGTGCAGGTCAGCTACGAGGAGAAGACCGGGCGGAAGGAGTTCGTCCTGCGGGACACGGTCCCCGGCGGGAACCACCTGGAGGATACCCGGCTGGACGAGCTGAGCTCCACCATCGTGAGAAACTGCGCCGGCGAGATCCAGTACACCACGGAGAACGGCTACAACGTCCTGAGCCTGGATGTTCTGGAGTAATTTCGACGGAACCGCTATTATACCCTCAAATACACGCATCGAAGGCCCCGTGGGCGTTTGAGATAAAATTTTTACAAGAAGGAGAACAAAAACATGAAGAAACTGATCGCCCTTGCGCTGGCGCTGGTCATGGCGCTGGCTCTGACCGTCCCCGCCCTGGCGGCGGAGGAGAAACCTAAGATGAAGCTCGGTACGCTGGAAATGCTGTCGCGGACGGAAGATGAGAGGAATTCCCTTACCGACGAGGTAGAAAACTCTGAGGACAACAAGTTCCCCCTGATGCAGCAGAATAACATACAGTACATCTGTTACAATACCCTTTCTGAGTTGCTGATGGCCCTGGACGCCGGATACGTTGATGTGGTCCAGGCAGATGAGCCTATGGTGCAGTACGTCATCTCCCGGAACGACGCCTACGCCGAGTTCCAAGCCGCGGTAGAGCATCAGATAGAGTACAGCATGCTCTTCCTGGAGGAGGACGGGTTGCTGTGCGACCAGTTCAGCGAGGCTATCAAGGCCATGAAGGACGACGGCACCCTGGACACTCTGGCCGCGGAATACATCGACGGCGTGATCGCCGGCGAGGACCCGGAGGCCGTGGCGTTCCCCACCTTTGAGGGAGCGGACACCGTCACCGTGGCAGTGACCGGCGACGTGCCCCCCATGGACTACGTGGACGACACCGGCCATGCCGCCGGCTTCAACACCGCCGTGCTGGCCGAGATCGCCCAGCGGCTGGAGCTGAACATCGAGCTCATCCAGGTGGACTCCAGCGCCCGCTCCCTGGCCCTTTCCAGCGGCCGCGCCGACGTGGCCTTCTGGGTCCAAACCATTCTCACCTTTAATAAAAACGATGTCCCCGAGGGAACGGTCGCCAGCGAGCCCTATTATGCCACTGAGCTCTGCGGCCTTACGCTGGCCGCCGAGTAACGAATCGGAGGCCCCAACGGGCTTTTGAGATAAAATTCATTCAAAAGGAGAAAAGAAACATGAAGAAACTGATCGCCCTTGCGCTGGCGCTGGTCATGGCGCTGGCTCTGACCGTCCCCGCCCTGGCGGCGGAGGAGAAGCCTTCGATGAAGGTCGGCATGCTGGAGCTGCTGGCCCAGTCGGAGCAGGAGATCAACGACATCGAGGATGAGTACAGTACCACCGACGAGGCGGAGGCCCCGCTCAAGGAGAACGACGTTTCGCTCGTCTATTATCACAGCCTGGCCGAGCTGCTGATGGCCCTGGACGCCGGGTATATCGATCTGGCCCAGGCGGACGACCCCACGGTACAGTACGTCCTGTCCCGGAACGACGCATACGCCGAGAACCATCCCGCTCCCGAGATAGAGCAGGCGGTGGAATACAGCATGCTCTTCCTGGAGGAGGACGCCGAGCTCTGCGACAGCTTCAACGAGGCCATCACCGCCATGAAGGACGACGGCACCCTGGACGAGCTGGCCGCGGCACATATCGACGGCGTGATCGCCGGGGAGGACCCGGAGGCCGTGGCGTTCCCCTCCTTTGACGGCGCCGAGACCGTCACCGTGGCGGTGACCGGCGACGTGCCCCCCATGGACTATGTGGACGATACCGGCCATGCCGCGGGCTTCAACACTGCTGTTCTGGCTGAGATCGCCCAGCGGCTGGAAGTGAACATTGAGCTCATCCAGGTGGACAGCGGCGCCCGTGCCCTGGCCCTGGCCAGCGGCCGCGCGGACGTGGTCTTCTGGGCCCAGTCCTATACCGGTGAAGTCGCGATAGCGGATCTGGACATCCCCGAGGGCACGGTGGCCAGCGAGCCCTATTATACCACTGTGCTCTGCGGCCTCGTGCAGGGCGCTGAGTAACAAATCAGAGGCCCCCACGGGCTTTTGAGATAAACACTATCAAAAGGAGAACAAAAGCATGAAGAAGATCATCGCCCTTGCGCTGGCGCTGGTGATGGCGCTGGCCCTGACCGTCCCCGCCCTGGCGGCGGAGGAGAAGCCTTCCATGAAGGTCGGCATGCTGGAGCTGCTGGCCCAGTCGGAGCAGGAGATCAACGACATCGAGGATGAGTACAGTACCACCGACGAGGCGGAGGCCCCGCTCAAGGAGAACGACGTTTCGCTCGTCTATTATCACAGCCTGGCCGAGCTGCTGATGGCCCTGGACGCCGGGTATATCGATCTGGCCCAGGCGGACGACCCCACGGTACAGTACGTCCTGTCCCGGAACGACGCCTATGCCGAGGAGCATCCCGAGATCGAGCATACGATAGCATACAGCATGCTCTTCCTGGAGGAGGATGGGTCGCTGCGCGACAGCTTCAACGAGGCCATCACCGCCATGAAGGACGACGGCACCCTGGATGATCTGGCCGCGGAATACATCGACGGCGTGATCGCCGGCGAGGACCCGGCTCCCGTGGCGTTCCCCACCTTTGACGGCGCCGAGACCGTCACCGTGGCCGTGACCGGCGACGTGCCTCCCATGGACTACGCGGACGACACCGGCCACGCCGCCGGCTTCAACACCGCCGTGCTGGCCGAGATCGCCCAGCGGTTGGAGATCAACATCGAGCTGGTCCAGGTGGACAGCGGCGCCCGTGCCCTGGCCCTTTCCAGCGGCCGCGCCGACGCGGCCTTCTGGGCCCGGTCCGCTGCCGCTGACCCCGTCATTGAAGGGCTGGATATCCCCGAGGGCACCATCACCAGCGAGTCCTATTACTCCGCCGTGCAGTGCTCCCTTGTGCTGGCCGCCGAGTAATACATTAGAGGCCCGGCGGTCTCCCGCCGGGCCTTTGAGGGAAACACTTTCAAAAGGAGTCCTGTAACATGAAAAAGATCATCGCCCTCGCGCTGGCGCTGGTGACGGCGCTGGCCCTGACCGTCCCCGCCCTGGCCGCGGGAGAGGGGTCCGAAATGCGGTTCGGTATGCTCACGAACCTGACGTTGAGCGAGGAAGAATTAAACGAAGTGACCGACAGGATCAAAACAGAGGAGCCTGACAGCAGGTTCCCTATGCTCAAAGAGTATGATGTGGAGACCGCTTATTATCATAGCCTTTCCGAGCTGCTGATGGCCCTGGACGCCGGATATATCCAGCTCGCCGTAGTCGACGAGCCAACGGTGCAGTACGTCCTGTCCCGGAACGACGCCTATGCCGAGTTCCAGCCCCTGGCAGATCAGCCGATAGCGTATAGCATGCTCTTCCTGGAGGAGGACGCAGAACTCTGCGACAGCTTCAACGAGGCCATCAAGGCCATGGAGGACGACGGCACCCTGGACGCTTTGGTGGAGACCTATATCGACGGCGTGGTCGCCGGGGAGGACCCGGAGGCCGTGGCGTTTCCCGCCTTTGAGGGTGCCGAGACCGTCACCGTGGCCGTGACCGGCGACGTGCCCCCCATGGACTACGTGGATGACGCCGGCGACGCCGCCGGCTTCAACACCGCCGTGCTGGCCGAGATCGCCCAGCGGCTGGGCGTGAACATCGAGCTGGTCCAGGTGGACAGCGGCGCCCGGACCCTGGCTCTTTCCAGCGGCCGTGCCGATGCAGTCTTCTGGGTCAAGAAGCATATCTCCAGTGATACGAGCGAAGCCCCTGAGGGCACGGTGGAAAGCGAACCCTATTATACCACCCAGCTTTGCGATCTGGCGCTGAGCGCGGAGTAAAGCCATGGGCTTTATTGAGAACTTTCAGAATATCCTGCTTTCCGGCAAGAACGCCGCCACCCTGGCGGCGGGCCTGTGGATGACGCTGAAGATCTCGGCGCTGTCCGTCATAGCGGGCACGCTGCTGGGGGCGCTGCTGTGCAAGCTCCGGACGGGCCGGTTCAAGCCCCTCCGGGGCCTGGCGGCGCTGTACATATCCATCGCCCGGGGCACGCCGGTGCTGATGCTGCTGATGCTGATGTACTATGTGGTGTTCGCCCGGGCGAAGGTTCCCGCCTACATCGTGGCGGTGACGGCATTCTCCCTCAACGTGGCGGCCTATATGGCCGAGGTCATGCGCACGGCGCTGATGGGCGTGGACCCCGGCGAGGTGGAGGCGGCCCGGACCCTGGGCCTCAGCCGGTGGCAGGCGTTTTTCCACGTGACTCTGCCCCAGGCGGTGGTCATGGCGAAGCCCACCTATCAGTCCACTATCATCAACCTGATCCAGTGGACCAGCGTGGTGGGCTATGTGACCATCACGGACCTCACCCGCGTGGTGAACAACATCTCTGCCCGGACCATGCAGCCGCTGTTCATGATCCTGGTGGGCATGGCCCTGTATCTGGGCCTGTCCTACCTGGTGACCGGCATTTTCTGCCTCACCGGCCGGAAGAACGATAAAAAACAGAACGCATGACCCGGGACCGCCCCGGTCCAGGCCGGCGGCCGGAAAACAAAGGATACGAAAAAGGATTATTTTAGAGGAGGATCACAAAAAATGAAAAAGCTGTTAGCTGTCATCCTGAGCGCGGTGCTCATGCTGGGCGCCTGCGCCTTTACGGAAGGCCCGGCGGCCGGCACCTGCTACTGCCTGTCCGGCATCTCCGTGGTGGCGGGGGAGACGAACATCGACCTGTCCGACGTGGAGATCGGCGTGGACGTGATGGAGGGCGAGCCGGGCGCCGTGGTGGTGCACGTGGACAACGGCGAAGAGCATGTCTGCGAGATCGGAGTCACCCAGATAGACGGCCTGTACATCATCCATCTCGACAGCCCCACCCTTGGCCACAAGGACTATGCCATCGACCCGGTCCTGGAGCTGTCCGAAGACCTGGACGATCTGCGCGACGCGCTGATCGAGAAGCTGCAGGGCATGGACACCCAGGCGGCGGCCCAGAGCATCTTTGACTTCTTTGACCGCGCGGAGGCGGCCGCGGTGCAGGCTGCCGAGGCCCCTGAGGTCACGGAGGCTCCCGTGGAGACCGCCGTACCCGAGGTCGTCATGAGCGGCGACATCACGGAGATACTGGAGGACAGCATCAATCCCGTGAGGACCGTCACCATCGACGAGGATATCACCGACGAGGATACCGGCGAGCTGCTGGTGCCCGCGGGTGACTATAAGGTGTCTTCCTTCACCGTGGATAAGGAGATCGTGCGCAGGCTGCTGGGCAATATGACCCTGAACGGCGCGCCTATCCCGAACGCCGAGATGCTGCTGGACGAGAACGCGGACGCCCAGCTGGTGGGCGCCATCTATGAAGGCCTGGACGATCCGGGAGCCGGCCTTGGCTATATGTTTATCACTGCTTCCGACGACGAGACCATGGGCTATAACGGCCTGTACTATATCCTGTCCACCGACGAGGACGGCAAGACTCTCGCCTTTGATATCCTCGGCGGCACCGGCGAGAGCAAAATGGAGGTGCAGTTCGCCCTGAACGAGCACACCGTCGAGCACACGACCTTCGGTCCTGACGCTGTCGACATGGACAATATCATCAACGTCAGCGAGCTGGTCGCCGCCGGCGAGGAGAACCCGCTGCTGCCGGATCTGCAGGTGCTGCTGGGCGACGCCATCGCGGCGGCCCTCGCCCCCATGGCGGCGCAGTTCCCCATGGATGAGTTCTCCGTGGATGAGTTTTCTATGGATGATTTCCCCATGGAGGAAGTCCCCGCGGAATAAGCGCGTAAAGTCTTTTCGTGTGCGGCGGCCCGGGTCTGCGATCCCGGCCGCCGCATATGCTCCGGCGGGACGTATAAGCAACAAATTATCATGAGGAGAAACCAAATGAAATATCTGAAGAAGCTCGTGACCGTGCTCCTTGTGGCGGCGCTGGTGGTCTCCCTGGGCGGCAGCGCCCTGGCCTGCACCACCATCGCGGCCGGCAAGGACGCCACCGCCGACGGCTCCGTTTTGGTCGCCCATACCTGCGACGGCTGGTACGACCACCGCATCCAGATCGTGGAGGGCGGTACCCACGAAGAGGGCGAGATGGTCGATATCTATAACGACCCCTGCGCCGATACCAGAGCGGTCCCTGAGTTAGTCGGCCAGATCCCGCAGGCCCCCGAGACCTATACCTACTTCAACATCGCGTATCCCTTCATGAACGAGAAGGGCGTCGTCATCAGCGAGTTCACCTGGGGCGGCACCGATGAGGTTTTCTGCCCTAACGGTATGATGGTCATCGCGAACCTGGAGCAGATCGGCCTGGCCCGCGCCGCCACCGCCAGGGAGTGCGTGCAGGTCATGGGCGAGTTCGCCGAGCAGTATGGCTACTGCGACGGCGGCGAGTGCCTGCTGGTCGCCGACAACAACGAGGTGTGGATCTTCGAGATCTGCGGCGGCGGCCCGCAGTGGACGGCCGACAGCGGCGCGCCCGGCGCCCACTGGGCTGCCCGCCGGCTGCCCGACGACCAGGTCTTTGTCGGCGCCAACCGCTCCCGCATGGGCGTGATCGACTTTGACGATCCCGACAACTTCATGTGGTCCACCGACATCACCGCCCTGCCCGAGCAGCTCGGCTGGTGGAAGGAAGGGGAGGAGTTCAATTATTCCAAGCTCTTCAATCCCGAGCCCTATGGCTATGAGTTCTATGCCAGCCGCCGTGAGTGGCGCGCGTTCAGCCTGCTGGCGCCCTCCCAGGACTTCCAGGTCCTCGGCCGCCAGGATCACTATGACTTCTCCATCACGCCCGACGAGCCTGTGACCGTCCAGAACATCATGGACATCTACAGCGACCACCTGGAAGGCACCGAATATGACTTGACCCAGGGCTTGGCCGCCGGCCCGTTCCATGACCCCACCCGCTGGCAGGGCGGCGCCAAGCCCGAGGCCGCGGCTGAGGAGGACTGGGAGCGCGCGATCGCCCAGTACCGCTGCAGCTACAGCTTCGTTGCCGAGCTCCGTCCCGACCTGCCGGGCGAGATCGGCAGCCTCATGTGGTTCGGCGAGGACGCCCCCGACACCACCGTTTACGTGCCTATATACGCCGGCACCACCGAGGTGCCCGCGGAGTGGTCCACCGGCGACCGCTACCACTTCGATCCCAGCTGCGCCTGGTGGGCCTTCAACTTTGTGAACAACTGGGCCAACCTCCGCTGGGACGCCATGTATGCCGACATCCGCGCCGAGAAGGCCAAGTATGAGGACGAGTTCTTCGCCAGCCACGCCGATGTGGAGGCCGAGGCTCTCGAACTCTACAACGCCGGCGACATCGACGGCGCCAGGGCCGTGCTGACCGAGTATGTCAACGACAACATGAACAAGGTCAACGAGGGCTGGTGGGACTTCGCCTGGACGCTGGTCGGCCGCTATCAGGACGGCATGGTCGTGGGCGACGGCTACGGCGGCAGCGCCGGGGCCTCCGATTATCCCAGCGAATGGATGGAGGAGGTCGGCCGCAATCAGGTCGGCGCGGCCGCAGGCGGCAACGCCGGTGACGATTACGAGACCCCCGGGTATCCCACCGATTGGCTGGAAGCGGTCGGCTATGGTCAGACCAGCCTCGCCGACAAGGCCGATTTGGGCATCGAGTGATCGGGACCTGACTACAGAGACGGCTGCCTTCCCAGAACGGGAAGGCAGTCTGCCGGGGATTGCGGGCGAGGGGGATTTGGTATATACTGCTGTCATAACGAGCATTTGACGGCGGAGGTGACGGCAGCGTGTTCCCCTTTATGAGATTTGACCGGCCGGGTCCGGGCGTGGACCCAAACGCGCCCCGCAAAAAGGGCTTTGCCCGCTGGAGAGAGATAGCCGGGCGGGACTTCGGGGCGTTCTGGATCAGCGGCCTTGTGGCTTTCGTGGCCATGATCCCCTGGTTTTTCGGCATGTACTTTTCCGTGAACAGCCATCTGCTGCTGGTGCTGATCGCCGTATGCATCCTGGGCGGGATGCTGGCCAGCCCCTTCTGGAGCGCGTTGATGGACATGCTGCTGCGGAGCCTGCGGGACGAGCCGCTGATGTTCTCCTATAACTGGCGGGACGCCCTGCGGAAAAACGGCCGGCAGAGCCTGCTTCCGGGAGCTCTGTGTGCGCTGGTGTTCGGGCTGCAGTACTTTATCTTCCGCCACGTGGCCCCCGGCGGGTCGGGGATGCTCATCCTGGTCCTGCTGCTGGCTGGAACGGTGCTCACTACCGGCTTTTTTCTGTGGATGTGGGCGCTGATACCGCTGTTCGACCAGCCCTTTCCCGTGCTCGCTAAAAACGCCCTGTTCCTGACGCTGGGACACTTGCTCCCCACCCTGGGGGCGGCGCTTCTGTGCCTTGTCTATCTCGCGCTGGTGATGGTCTTTCTCCCGGTGAGCATGCTGGTGGTGGTCATCACCAACCTGTGGCTGCCCCTGTCCGGCGGGCTCATGGTGATTTACGCCCATCTTGACAAGGCCTTCGATCTGGAAAACGCCATCCGCGCCCTGCATGAACAGCGCGCCGAGGAATACGCTGCCAGAGCGAAGGAAGACGAACCGAAAGAATAAAGGAAGGACCTCTTGTGTGCACACAAGAGGTCCTGATTTAGTTTAGGGGCGTGGCGCCCTGGGTGAGAGCTGCCCACAGCTCGTCGATGGCCGCCGCGTATGCCGGGTCGGCCCGGCCTCCGGGGACGCACCGGCCGATATAGAGACCCTCTGGCAGCGCCTGACCGCCCAGGTCAAGGCCCGCCAGCACGGGGCAGTCCTTGACGGCGTAGACCATGTTCCGCCAGTTTGCCGCGTCGTAGGCGTTCTCCTCGCCGGGGGCGGTGCCGTCCAGATAGCATAGCGCGCCGATCCGGCGCTGGAAGCCCTCCGGGTCCTCCAGGAGGAACAGATTTGCCCCGCCGGCGTCATAGATGAAGCCGGTCATGAGGGTGATACCTGCCATCTGGGCGTTCATGTCCGCCGGGGCAGCGCCTTCCCGCAGGTCCACGGCGAACTGTTCCAGCGCCACCGTGACTTTGCCGTCCCCATCCCGGTCGGGGCAGAAGCCCTCCAGCGCCTTTGTGAGCGCGGCGGCGGTGTCCGGCGGCAGCTCCTGGACGGCCGCGCAGCCCACCCGCATATCCGGCTCCTTTTGGCCGAAAAACTGCGCGGCGCACACGGCGCCGATGGCGGCCAGGACCAGGATGAGCAGCACGATCTTCCAATGGTAATACCACCAGTTTTTGGCCCGCGCCCCGCGGGCGTTTTTCATGCCGTCAGGGCGATCAGATGGCATAGACGCGCGCTCCTTTTCCTGGGATCGGTCACTCCGCACGGGAGGTGACAAGAGTTTCCAGTTCCACTGTGCCGGGCTGGATGTCATACCGCACCGCCGGGATGACGGTGTTGGGGCTGTAGAGGCTGGTATTGGGCCAGGCCTCCAGGACGACGCCCTCGCCGCCGCCCTCCTGGGAGAGGACACGGCAGGCGGCATGGCCGTTGCGGGCCTCAGCCTCGGCCCCATCCGCCCGCTGGGCGAAGCCGGGGGCGAACTTGGGCACCGCGAAGCCGCAGTCATAGGCGGCGCAGGCGATGTCGCTCTCCACGGTATGGCGGCGGATGTGCCCGCCCTCGCAGGGGATGAGCTCCGTGGTGACGCGCACGCCGGGCATAGGCCGCCAGTCGCTGACCAGGCGGTCGGCATAGAGCCGAAAGCTCTCGCTGTGGCGGCGGACGAAGGTCCAGCCACCGTCCTTGCCCGGCAGCACAAAGGCCAGCATGCTGTCCGGCGCGGTCTGTTCTAAGTTTACATAACTTCTGCTAGCGGAGAAGCCGAAGCGGGTATTGTAGCAGAACTTGGCGTATTTTTCCGCGAACTGGCCGTGCTCGGAATATTCCACCTCACCGGCGGCGTAGGCGTTGAGCTGGCCGTCGGGCAGGCGCTGGAGCAGGAGCCCCGTGGAGGGCTGGGGGTATACGCCCGGGGCGGCGATGTCCGCCGGCAGCGGCGCGGCCTCGGCCCGCCAGAAGGGGTGATCCTCCGGCAGGGCCAGCAGCAGGAAGCTCTTCATGCCCCAGTAGGGGCTGCCGGGGGCGTTGTACCGCTCGGACATGTACAGGTCGGGATAGCAGTAGCCGATGGTGAGCACCCCGTCCCGGTCCAGGATGGGTCTCTCCAGCCACCACTGCAAGTTCCGCACGATGATGCCCTTCATCACGGGAAGGGGCAGGGGCTCCAGCCCCGCCCAGACGCAGGCGGAATAGAACGCGCACTGGCCGAACCGGTAGATGAGGCTCCGGCCGTAGGGGAGGGCGGCGCCGTTTTCATCGAACCAGGCGGCAAAGCTGACGCCGAATTCCATGGCCCGCCGGCGGTATATGGCCGCCCGCTCCGGGTCCTTTTCCGCCGCGAACACGCTGTAGAGGATGCCATAATATTGGAGCGCCCAGGGGATATAGTAGTCCTTCTGGGGCTTGACGTCCGCCGGACCGTCCGTATACCAGCCGTCGGAGACGTACCAATCGTCCATCTCCTGCAGGTCCTTTTCCACGGTCTCGCCGTCGAAGGGCATGCCCACCCGTTCCAGGGCCAGATTCACCAGCACCCGGAAGAACAGCCAGTTGCAGTGGGGGACGAAGTGCTCGTTGATGGAGTAGAGCCACCGGGCCAGGTCCCGCTTTGCCCCAACCTCCAGGGGCTCCCAGACGATCTGGGGCACCTCCAGGATGGCGCAGGCGATGGCGGCCATCTCCACGAAGCACTGGTCGTAGTCTTTCGTGTCCCCCCAGTATTCCGGGCCAGCCGGGTCCGTCCCGGCGGCCAGGCCCTTTTGGTAGACGGCCTCCATCTCCGGCCAGCGGCCGCCCCCCAGCCAGAAGGGGGCCAGAGCCCACAGAGGCCGGGAAAAGCCCTCCAGGCCGATGGCGGGTTTATCATAGGTGACGCCGGTCTCGCCCAGCATCAGCCGCGCCCCGCCGGGGGAATAGAGAGGGACCAGCGGGTCCAGCAGCTTATGCATCAGGGCGGCAAAGTCTTTTCTGTCGTTCAGCTTCATGGTGCTCACCAGTAAGGCTTCCAATCCCGGGTATAGCGGGTCAGGGCCTCCATGTAGAAGTAGTCGCCCCAGCTGACGCACTCGTCCACGCCCTCCTGGGTGCAGGTGTTGTAGGGGCTCTTTTTGCTGTAGGTGCCGTGGCGCACAAGGCCGATACCGGCGGGGCCCTCTTTGACCGCGCACAGGCTGGAGACGCTGGAGAGCATCTGCCCGGCCAGGGTGCGGAACGCTTCCGCCTCGTCGGGGGAGACGAACTTGGCCGCCTCCAGCAGGCCGCAGGCCACGATGGAGGCCGAGGAGGAGTCCCAGGGCTCGTCGTCGCCGGTGGTGAAGGTCATGTCCCAGTAGGGGATCATGTTGGCCGGCAGCTGGTCCAGGTAATAGGCCAGCACCCGGCGGAAGGCGTCCAGATACTCCGGCCGGTGGGTGTAGGTGTAGCTGATGGCCGTGCCGTATACGCCCCAGGCCTGGCCCCGGGCCCAGCAGCTGTCGTCCTTGTAGCCCTGGCAGGTGACGCCCCGGACGGGCGCGCCGGTGACCGGGTCCATAAAGAAGGTGTGGTAGGTGCTGCCGTCGGGGCGGATGGAGTTGGCAAGGCAGGTGGCCACATGCCTATGGGCCAGGTCGGCGTAATGGCCGTCGCCGCTCACGTCCGTGGCCCAATAAAGCAGGGGCACGTTCAGCAGGCAGTCGATGATATACCGGTAGTTGTCGGCGGCGCCCAGCGCCCCCCAGGCCTGGATGAAGCCGCCCTTCTCCTGGAAACGGGAGCAGAGCTGGTCCGCGGCCAGAAGGGCCGCTTTCTTCGCCTTTTCAGAGCCGGTGAGCTTATAGGCGGACACGCAGCTGAGGCTGTAGAGAAAGCCCATGTCGTGGTGGTCCACCTCGATCTTGTTCTCGATGCGGTACAGGAAGCTGTCCACCAGGTGCAGGGCGGCATCTTTAAAAGCCTCGTCGCCGGTGTGCTCATAGGCAAGCCATATCTCCCCCGGCCAGAAGCCGCATGTCCACTGGACGTTGTCGCAGGCGGGGTAGATGTCGTTCACGCTGGAGTGGTTCTGGCAGCGGTCGGTGAAAAGGGGCAGGTTCTGCCGCACAAGACCCACCGCCGTGTCCAAGGCCTGGGCAGCCTGGGCGCGGGTGAGCGGGGAAATGTCAAAAGTTTTCATGGCGATCCCTCAAAAAAGGGGCGGGGACATGGGGCAGCTATTGAAACCGCCGCGTGCCCCCGCCGGGTAGTTAAGTTGATATTACCCCTTCAGGCCCGTGGACGCAATACCCTGCACGAAGTATTTCTGCAGGGACAGGAACACGATGAGCACCGGTATCAGCGCGATGACCGACGCGGCCATGATGAGGCCGTACTCCGCGGAGTACTGGCTGATGAACATGCGAAGGCCGATCTGGATGGTCTTCAGCTCGTTCTTGGTGAGGTAGATCAGGGGCCCCAAAAAGTCGTTCCAGGTGTTGACGAAGGTGAAGATCACCAGCGTGGACACCGCGGGCAGCGACAGGGGGAGCATGATCTTGGCGTAGATGCCGTACTCGGACAGGCCGTCGATACGGGCCGCCTCGCACAGCTCCGTGGGCACGCCCTCATAGAACTGCTTCATCAGGAACACGCCGAAGGCGGAGAAGGCCTGCAGCAGGATGATGGCCAGGTGGGTGTTATTGAGGTGCCAGGCCCGCATCATCATGAACTGGGGCACCATGTACGCCTGCCAGGGCACGGCGATGGTGGCGATGTAGCCCAGAAACAGGATGTTCTTGCCCCGGAACTGGAGCTTCGCAAAGGCATAGGCCGCAAAGCTGGAGGTGAGCACCTGCAGGAAGGTCACCACCACCGTCAGGAAGGCGGTGTTCTTGATGAAGGTCAGCAGGGGGATCTTGGTCCAGATGTCTATGTAGTTCTGGGGCCGGGGGTTGGAGGGTATCCACTCGATGGGGAAGGTGAACACGTCCTTGTTCATCTTGAAGGACGCGGAGATCATCCACACGAAGGGGACCAGCATCAGCGCGGCGATGAGGATGAGCAGGATGTAGATGAACGTCATCGCGATGGCGTGGTTGCGCCTGCGGGAGCTGTTTTTGATCATTGCGGTCGGTTCAGACATTTTCACACATCCTCCTTCCTCAGTTGTCGCCGGAAGCGCCCTTGAACTGGATGAGGGTTATGATCAGCACCAGGATGAACAGGACCATGGAGATGGCGCTGGCATAGCCGTACTTGGGCGTATTCACGAAGGCCACGTTGTAGATGTCGTACACCAGGGTGATGGTGGCGTTGCCGGGACCGCCCTGGGTGATCATGTACATCTGGTCATATACCTTGAAGGAGGAGATGGTCAGCATGATGACCACGAAGAAGGTGGTGGGGCGGAGCTGGGGCAGCGTCACGTTCCAGAAGGTGTGCCACCGGTTGGCCCCGTCCAGGCTGGCCGCCTCTTTCAGGTCCGGGTTGATGCCCTGCAGGCCCGCCAGGTATATGACCATGTAATAGCCCATGTTCTTCCACACGCTGAACAGGATGACGGTGATCATGGCCGTATCCTTGCCCGCCGCCCAGCGGGGCAGATTCTCCACGCCCAGGCGGGACAGGATCATGTTGATCGGACCCATGGAGGGGCTGAAGATCATATTCCACACCGCGGCCACCGCCACCAGCGAGGCCACGTAGGGGAAGAAGGATACCGTGCGGAAGAAGTTGCGCAGCTTCACGTTCTGGTTCAGCAGGATCGCGAGGCCCAGGGAGCATATCAGCGTCAGCGGTACCGTGCCCAGGGAAAAGACGATGGTGTTGACGAAGGCCTTTTTGAAGACCCTGTCGCCCAGCAGGTCCTTGAAGTTCTGCAGGCCGATGAACTCGATGTCATGCACGCCGTCCCACTTGCAGAAGGCCAGGGCGATGGCGAACACCATGGGCACCAGGGTGATGACGCAGAAGCCGATGAAGTTGGGAGCGATGAAGCTGTAGGCCACCAGGTTGCTGCGCAGGGCCTTTTTGCTTTTTCGTTTTACCGCCAGTTGGGTGTTATCTCTTGACATAGGCGACCTCCTGACATGTTTTCAGGAAATGGAGAGCGGGACGGGCGAATACGCCCGCCCCGCCTGATAAGTTACCGCAGAAACGTTTAGGTCACGATCAGCCGTTCAGGATGTCCTGGACCTGCTCGTTCATGTTGGCGATGCCCTCGTCCACGGTCTCAGCGCCGGTCATGATGGCGTCATGCTCGGTGTTGAGGACGGTCTCGATCTCGCTGGCCTTGTCGGTCAGAGGCATCTCCAGATACACCGCCACGGTGTTCAGAGCCTCCACGGAGGCCTCGTCATCGGGGAAGCCCGGGGTAGCGGCAATGATCTGGTTGATGTCGGGGGAGCTGACGGCGGGGAAGGTGCCGGTGCCGGCCAGGATGGCGGCGGCCTCAGCGGAGGCGCACCAGTCGACGAAGTCGATGGCCAGATCCTTCTTCTCGGAGTTGACGTTGACGGCAAGGCTGGTCACGGTGCCCAGGGTGGTGCCGGCCTCGACCCCTTCGGGATGGGGATACTTGACCATGCCGAAGTTGACGGGCTCCACGCCGTTGGCCTCGGCCTCGGCGTTATAGGTCTGCAGGGTAGCCAGGAACCAGCTGCCCATGTTGCACATGGCGGCCTGGCCGTTCTCGAACACGCCGCTGTAGTGAGCGCCGCTGGTCTTGGCCTCGCCGTAGTCCATGACGATGCCGTCTTCCTGCTCAGCCAGGACCATCTCGTAGTAGGGCTTCAGGAAGTCATAGGTGCCGTCGATGATGGAGTGCTCGCCATCCAGGATGCCGAACAGGGTCACGTCGGAGCGCCAGGTGTGATAGTGGTTGCCGTAGACCTTCTCGGCGCCCTCGCCGGAGGTCATCTGGCGGGCCAGCGCGTCGAACTCCTCCATGGTCATGTCGTTGGTGGGATAGTCAACGCCCGCGGCGTCGAACAGGTCCTTGTTGTAGAACAGGACCCAGAAGTCGGACCGGAAGGGAACGGCGTAGAAGTTGCCGTCAGCGGCGGTCAGCTGCTCCAGGATGCCGCCGAAGCTCTCCACGGGGGTGGTGAGGTGGTCGTTCATGGGCTCCAGAACTTCCAGGTTGATCAGGTTGGCATAGCCGGGGATGTCCTTGATGGACAGCACGTCCAGCTCGCCGTTGCCGCCGGCCAGCTGGGTGGCCAGGCTGGTCATGTAGTCGGTGGAGCCGAGGTCGACGATCTCGATCTTGACGCCCTCATGGCTGGCCTCATAGCCGTCGGCCAGGGCCTGCCAGTAGGCGGTGGACTCCAGGTCCCACAGGGCCCAGGTCAGGGTCTCCTCCTCCGCGGCCATCGCGGGGATCGCCAGGGAGAAGCACATCATCAGAGCAAGGACAAGAGCAAGAAGTTTGCGCATGGTGTTCATCCTCCAATTAAAATGTATTTTGCCGGCAGGCATGCCCGCCGACCCTTTCTGGTCTGATTTTAATGTATGATTGTGATAAAAAGGCATGGTATTTTTCAAGAAAAACCATATAATTTTTACGGTTTTGGTCCATTATTCCTGAAAACATATAATATTTCTCGCAAAACATGTAAAATTTCCGTTTCACCAAAACGCACGGTCGGAACGGGGACCCATTTTGTGCGCTTTGCGCAAGTTTTCCTTGACAGGGCGAGAGATGGTGGGATACCATAAATTTAATAGATACGCCGGGAGAGGGGAGGGACGCCGCTGTGGAAAAAGGCAGAAGGATGCGCCGGGGAAGCATCCAGCGGCGGGTGCTCCTGCTGGCGCTGGTGTTCACCCTCTTGGCGGCGGCGGTCATCGCCGTTGGCAGCGCCAGGGTGATGGCGGCCCGGCTGGAGAGCACGGCTTTCCGCTCGGCGGAGTACGCTCTGGAGACTGCCTCCTCTGCCGTCCGCAGCGGGATAGACGAGGTGGACTCTCTGGCCGCCTGGTGCTCGGCGGATCCCTCCATCCGCACATGGCTTTTGGAGGGCGGCAGCCAGTCGAGAAAGCAGAACGTGTACATCACCCTCACGGGCAAGTTCAACTCCATGCGGGCGGCGCCCTATTTACAGCACTTCGTCCTCTTCAGCGCCGACGGCAGCTACATGAGCTTCGGTACCTACAGCAGCCAGGTCGCCGTGAATCTGGGCAGCGAGGAGGCCCGCGCGTCCCTGCCCGGCTTCGGAGAGGAGGAAAGCTGGCGGCAGATCGTGTCCGACCCCCTGGTGCTGGCCAGCCGTGCGCCGGACAGCATCCCCATCGTCCGGGCCCTCACCAACGCAAACGGACACATGGGCCGGGTCTGCATCGGCGTGTCCCCGTCCCTCATCACCGACGCCCTGCGCACCATCAGCCTCACCGACGGCGGGCGGCTCTACTGGAGGATGGGGGGCATGCTCTACGCGGTGGAGGAGGGAAAGCTCACCCAGGCGGAGCCTATGACGGACTTGGAACCGTATGCCATGCGCTCCGACGAGACCCTCTCTCCCGACACGGAGCTTTTTAAGACGGAGCGGGACGGGCAGGACCTCTATATAGTGAGCCGCCCGGTGGGGGTGCATGACCTATATCTCGTGGAGACCATGCCCCGGCCCGTGTACGCCGGCATGGTCGGCGCGCTGTTGTCGCCCGCGGCGGCCAGCTTGCTGGTGATATTCCTCCTGGGCGTGGTGCTGGCGGCGATGCTCCATAAGCAGGTGGCCGAACCGGTGGTGGCCCTGCGCCGCCGGATAGAGCGTATCAGCGCCGGGGACTTCACGGTGGACCCGGATATCGAGTGGAACAACGAGATGGGGGACATCGGCCGGGGCCTGAATCAGGTGTCCCGGAGCATCACCGCCCTCATGGACAAGCGCATCGAGGACGAGAAGCAGAAGCAGGATATGGAATACCGTATGCTGCAAAATCAGATCAACCCCCACTTCATCTATAACGCCCTCAACAGCATCAAGTGGATGGCGGCCATCCAGCACGCCCCCGGTATCGAGGAGATGGTGACGGCCCTGTCCCGGCTTTTGAAGAGCGTTTCCAAGGGCAACGAGCGGCTGGTGCCGCTCTATGAGGAGTTCGCGCTGCTGAACGACTATTTCACCATCGAGCAGTACCGCTACGGGGGCACCATCACCCTGGACGTGGACTACATCGAGGACGAGGCCCTGGCGAGGGAGTGCCTCATCCCCCGGTTTACCCTCCAGCCCCTGGTGGAGAACGCCATCTTCCACGGTATCGAGCCCAAGGGCCGGGCCGGGGAGATACGCCTCACGGTGACCCGGGAGCGGGAGAGCGGGGACGTGCTGCTTAAGCTCCACGACGACGGCGTGGGCATGACGGCGGAGCAGGCGGAAAAGGCTCTTTCCGAGCCCAGCCCCGAGGAGGCGGCAGCCAAGTTCCGCCATGTGGGCATGTGGAACGTCCACAGGCGGCTGCAGTATATCTTCGGGGAAGCCTATGGCCTGGCCATTGAGAGCACGCCCGGCGTGGGCACCACCGTCACGGTCCGGCTGCCTGGCCGGGAGGGGGAGGGGAGAGAATGATCCGGGTATATCTTGCGGACGACGAGCCCCTGGTCCTCATCGGGATGCAGGGAATATTGGACTGGTCCAGCCTGGGCTATGAGATCGTGGGCACGGCCTCCAACGGCGCGGACGCCCTGCGGGACGTGGAGGCCCTCCACCCGGACATCGTGATCACGGACATCATGATGCCCCTGATGGACGGGCTGGAACTGGCGGAGACCTGCCGGAAGAGGGATCCCACCCTGCCGGTGTTCATCATCCTCACCAGCTACGAGCAGGTCGACTACATGAAGCGCAGCATCCGATTTGGGGCTGTGGAGTATCTGAACAAGATGGACCTGACGGCCCAGAGCCTGCGGGCGGCATTGGAGCGGGCCCGGAAGGCCGTGGAGAAGGAGATGGTCCTGCGGGCGCCGGCGGCGCCGCCGGCGGGGAGCGTGGATATGTACCGGGAGCGGTTTTTCCTGCAGCTCTACGGCGGCTTCTTCACGGAGCGGGAGACCTTCGACCGGGCGGCGGAGGAGCTGAGCCTTACGTTCGACGCGCCCTTTTACACCGTGGCGCTGGCGGAGCTTCAATGCTCCGATGAGGAGACGGCCCGGTCCCCCGGCCTGAGCGCCGGCGTCACCGGCATGGCGGCCAAGACCATGCCCCGGTATATGCCCTGCTGGGTGACCGGGCTGGATCTGCGGCATTTTTCCGTGCTGATCCCCCTGCAGGACCGGCAGGGCCTGACGGAGCAGCTAAGGCCCGTGCTGGAGAAGACGGGGGAGATACTTTATAAGTATTTCAGCACGCCCCTCTATTGGGTGGTGGGCCCGCCGGTGGCGGACATCCTGCAAGCCGGCCGGAGCCAGCAGGCGGCCATGGACGCCCTGCCCCTGCTGGGGGCGGCGAGGCCGGTATGCTTCTGCCCGGAAACTCCCGCCGGTTCCCCTGACAGCCGGACGCGGCTGGTGGCCCAGGCCCAGGAGTATATCCGCCGGAACCTGAATAAGCGCCTGTCCCTGAACGACGTGGCCTCCGCCTTCAACTTCAGCCCCAACTATCTCAGCCAGATGTTCTCCCAGAACGGGCGGAGCTTCGTGGAGTTCGTCACCAGCGCCCGCATCGAGGCGGCCAAGCACCTGATGGCATCCACGGACATGAAGATATACGAGATCAGCGAGCGGGTGGGCTTTGACAGCGCCTTCTATTTCAGCAAGGTGTTCAAGAAGCTGGAGGGCGTCAGCCCCCGGGAGTATATGAAAAAGCTGAGGGATCAGGTCGATGATACGTGAACTTCTGGAAAAGAGCGCCTGGACGGCCCAAAAGCCCCGCCTGGCCCCGGCCGTGGGGAGCGGGGCGTGGAAGGCGCTCCCGGCTGCGGAGCGAATGCTCGCGGCGGGGGACGAGGCGCTGCGCACGGCAAAAAAGCCGCCCATATTGCCCTTAAAGCTGTGGCTGGCCTATACGGAGCGGGGCGACCGGACAGGTTATGAGACGCCCTACTTCGCCCGGCGGCGGACGCTGTGCGATCTCGTGATGGCGGAGTGCGTCTCCGGCCGGGGGCGGTATATCCCCGCCATCGCGGACTATCTGTGGGCCATCTGCGAGGAGAGCGCCTGGCAGCTGCCCGCCCACAACGTGTACGTGAGAGACACGCCGGCCCTTCCCCTGCCGGACATAAAGCGGCCGGTGGTTGACCTGTTCGCCGCGGAGACGGGGGCCACGATGGCGCTGGCCCGCTTGCTGCTGGGCCGTGAGCTGGACAAGCATGCCCCCGGACTGGCCGGGCGGGTGAGGGGTGAGGTCCGCCGGCGGGTGCTGCGGCCCTATCTTAACGACCACTTCTGGTGGATGGCGGACACGGATGATCCCAGGGACAAGCCCGTGTGCAACTGGACCCCCTGGTGCACCCAGAACGTGCTGCTGGCCGCGGCGGCGCTGCTGCCGGCCCGGGCATTGCCTCCCTATGTGAACAAAGCGGCGGCGGGGCTGGACAGCTTTCTTGCCGAATATGGCCAGGACGGCTGCTGCAACGAGGGGGCCCAATATTACGGTCACGCGGCGCTGACGCTTTATAGCGCCCTGGAGCTTATGTGCCAAATGGCGCCGGGGGTGTTGGACGACCTGTGGAAGGAGCCGAAGCTGCGCCACATGGCGGAGTACATCGTACATATGCACGTGGCGGGGCCTTACTATCTCAATTTCGCCGACTGCAGCCCCCTGGCGGGGCGGCGGGGCGCGCGGGAATATCTGTTCGCCAAGCGGGTGGGCAGCGAGTCCCTGCGGACCCTGGCGGCTATGGATGCGGCGGAGGAGGCCCGGGAAAACCCCGCGGACAACTCCGGGGGCATCAGCCTCTATGAGCGCATCCAGACCGCTTTCGCGGAGGAGGAGATGCTGGCCGAGGCGGAAGAGCATAAGGGCCGGCCCATCCCCGCCGCGCCGGATATATGGTACCCCAGCGTGGGGGTGCTCTCCGTCCGGCGGGGGGCCTATATGCTGGGGGCCAAGGCCGGCTGCAACGACGACAGCCACAACCACAACGACACAGGCAGTCTCATCCTCTATAAGGACGGCCGGCCCCTGCTCATCGACGTGGGCGTGGAGAGCTATACCGCCAAGACCTTCAGCGACCGGCGCTATGAGATATGGACCATGCAGTCCAGCTGGCACAACCTGCCGGAATTCGACCCGGCGGGCGGGCAATACCAGCAGCTGCCCGGCCCGGACGCCCGGGCGGAGCATGTGGAGGTGGACCCGGACCTTTCCGGCATATCCATGGACATTGCCGCGGCCTATGGGCCTGTACCGGGGCTGGGGAGCTACCGCCGGCGGATGGCCCTTGACGCCTCGGGTCTTACAGTAGAGGAAGCCACCGACTATCCGGGTGCTGTCGCCCTCAGCCTCATGAGCGCCGAAAAGCCGGAGGCAGAGGGAGATACCGTCCGCTTCGGGACGCTGGGCCAGGCCGTGGTGCGCGGCGCGGACCGCATCACATGGGAGGCGGTCCCTGTCCGGGATGAGCGGCTGCGGGCGGCCTGGCCGGAGACGATCTACCGGACGCGGATATATTTCACCGGCAAAGTGAAAGTGGAAGTGCGTTAAAGCATTCAGGAGGGAAGACAAATGCCACAGGAACCCATCAAGCTGAAGATACTGGACGCGGCGGGCCGGGTGCTTCTGACAGCCCCGGCGGCGGAGCAGGTGAGCCTCGTCTACGCCAACGCCTATGCCCCCGGAGACCGGGTGGCCCTGGAGATCGGCCAGCCGGGGCAGTACTGCGTGGTGCAGTTCGAGGACACCATGCCTCCGGCACTGATATACGTGGTGAAAAGGGAGATCAACTTCGCAATCCCCTTTGGGGAACAGGCCAGCGTCTTTAATCCCAAGAGCTTCACCGGCTCCTGCCATGTGGTCCGGGCCCGGCTGGCGGAGCCGGAGGAGATCGCCGCCCGGCGGAACCTGGCCTTCGATCCCTACGACAGCCACGGCGACACCGGGTTTTATCCCCATGCCGCCGCCAATGTGGAGACCCGGGGGGAGGCGGTGTTCGCCGCCCGCAACGCCATCGACGGCGTATATGAAAACGACGCCCACGGCGTCTGGCCCTACCAGAGCTGGGGCATCAACCGGGACCCCAACGCCGCGCTGACCCTCTCCTTTGGCCGGCCGGTGACGGTAGACGAGCTGCGCCTCACCCTGCGGGCGGATTTTCCCCACGACAGCTGGTGGACCAGCGCCACGGTCCGCTTCAGCGACGGGAGCGAGGAGACTCTTTCCCTGCGCCGGGACGCCGCCCCCCAGCGGTTCCCCATCGCGCCCCGCACGGTCACGGAGCTGACGCTCTTTAAGCTCATCAAGGCGGACGACCCCAGCCCCTTCCCGGCCCTGACCCAGATCGAGGCCTGGGGCACCGAGACGCCGGCAAGTGATCCAATATAGACAGGGAGGACGGATACGATGATACGCAAGGGGTTCAAAATGAAGCTGTATCCCGGCATGGCAGAGGAGTACGCCCGGCGGCACAACGCCCTCTGGCAGGAGATGCGGGATATGATCCACGAGTATGGCGGGCACAATTACTCCATCTATCTGGACGTGGAGACCAACGTGCTCTACGGCTATATCGAGATCGAGGACGAGGCGCGCTGGGCCGCGTCGGCGGATACGCCCATCAACCGCAAGTGGTGGGACTACATGGCCGATATCATGGACACGAATCCGGACAACAGCCCCGTCTCCACGGACCTGCTGCCGGTGTTCCACCTGGACTGACAGCGGCTGAATAATACCGACAGGGGTGATGATATGCTACACCATGTCGCGCGGTTTCGCGCAAGCGGGAGCGCGACCGGTATTTTTGGGTATAACAGCGCGCAGCGTCTGTTATACCATCTAGCCATCGACATCGGCGCGTCGTCGGGCCGGCACATCGTGGGCTGGCGGGAGGACGGCGAGCTGAGGACAAAAGAGGTCCATCGCTTTCCCAACGGGCCAAATGAGCGGGACGGCCACCTGACCTGGGACGTGGCCGCGCTGCTGGCGGAGGTCCGCATCGGTATCGAAAAGGCCAAAGCGGAATTTGGCTCCATCGAGAGCCTGGCCATCGACACCTGGGGCGTGGATTATGTGCTGCTCCGGGGGGAGGAAGAAGTCCTCCCCTGCTACGCCTACCGGGACAGCCGCACCGAGGCGGTCATTGAAAAAGTCCACGAAAGAATGCCCTTCGGGGAGCTCTATCGCCGCACCGGCTGCCAGTTCCAGCCCTTCAATACCATTTACCAGATCTATGCGGACAAGCTCTCCGGCCGGCTGGAGGGCGTCACGGACATGCTGATGCTGCCGGAGTACCTGCTCTGGAAGCTCTGCGGCGTCAAAGCGAGGGAGTACACCAACGCCACCACCACCGGCATGGTGAACGCCAAGACCGGAGAATTCGACCTGGAGACAGCGGACGCCCTGGGCCTGCCCCGGACGCTGTTTCCAAAACTCCAGCAGCCGGGAACGGTCATCGGGGAATATGAGGGGATCCAATGCGTCCTCTGCGCCACCCACGACACCGGCTCGGCGGTGGAGGGCATCCCCATGGAGGGGAACGAGCCCTACATATCCTCCGGCACCTGGTCCCTGCTGGGGGTGAAGACACCAAAGCCCATCACGGATGAGGCCAGCCGCGCCGCCAACTATTCCAACGAGGGCGGCGTGGGGTATGACCGCTACCAGAAGAACATCATGGGCATGTGGCTGGTGAATCAGCTCCAAAAGGAGCTATGCCCGGACACGCCCTTCCCGGAGATCGTGAAGATGGCGGAGGCAAGTACATGCAACCTCACCGTGGACGCCAACGCCCCCGGGTTCCTGGCCCCGGAGAGCATGGTGGCCGCTTTTGACCAGGCGGCGGGCGGGGTCCTCAAGGCCACTGGCGATTACTTCCGCTGCGCCTATGCAAGCCTGGCCCTCAGCTACCGGGACGCTATCCGGGAGCTGGAACGGAACACCGGGACGTGCTATAATAAGCTCTACATCGTGGGCGGCGGGGCGAAAAACGCCTTTCTGAACCGCCTGACGGAACAGGCCACGGGCCTTGAAGTGGTGGCCCTGCCCATCGAGGCCACGGCCCTGGGCAACTTAAAAGTACAAATGGAGGCAGTGTCATGTTAGTCCAGACCAAAGCGAGAGTGGGCGTGTTCGCCATCGCCCTGGGGGCCTATCTGCCCCAGTTCCCCTCTCTGGTGCCCGAGTTCGAGGGGCAGTATGCCGACTTCAAAAAGCGCATCCCCGACACCGTGGAGCTCATAGACGGCGGCCTCGTCACCACCAAGGAACTGGCCATGGCCGCCGGGGACAGGTTCCGGGCCGCGGACGTGGACCTGGTGATCTTGCAGCTTCTGACCTACGCCACCAGCTACAATATGCTCCCCGCCGTGCGGGACCTGGACGTGCCCGTGGTGCTGGTGAACCTGCAGAAGAAGCGGGCCCCCGATTACGAGCACACCGACACGGCCACATGGCTGGGCCAGCTCTATGCCTGCGGAGCCGTGGGCGAGATGGTGGCGGATTTAGAGCGGGCCGGGAAACGCCACGCGGTGATCACCGGCGTGGTGGAGGGCGGCGACGACCACGCCCAGGCGGAGATAGAGGACTGGTGCCGGGCCGCCCAGGTGCGCCGCCGCTTTCGGGATACGAACCTGGCCCAGATCGGCCGGCCCTATCCCGGGATGATGGACCTCTACATCGACGAGACCAACCTCTACCACCGCATGGGCCTTTATACCAAGCAGTTCGACTGGGAGAAGATGTGGGCCATCGCGGACGATGTGACCGACGAGGCCGCCATCCGGGCCAAGGCGCAGGACATCCTGGACACCTTCGACATCGAGGGCGGCGGGACCATCGAGAAGGTCTGGGACATGGCAAAGTACGTGGTGGCCTTCGAGCAGTGGGTGAAGGACGAGCAGCTGGCCTTCGTGGCCTCCCACTACGACGGCTTCGCCCAGGGCGTGGCCGGGAAGCTGGACAGCATGCTCATCCCCGCCTTCTCCATGCTCATCAAGCAGGGCACGGCCTGCGCCGTGGAGGGGGACATCAAGGTGGCCATGGCCATGAGCATCCTCAAGACCATCGCCGGGACGGGGCAGCTTTCCGAGATGTACTCCATCGACTTCGACGAGGACATCTGCATCATCGGCCACTCCGGCTCCGGGGACGCGGACATCTCCCAGGCGCGAAAGCCCACCATGAAGATCGTCCCCGTGTTCCACGGCAAGACCGGCGGCGGATACCTGACCCAGTTCTATCCCCCCACCGGGCCGGTGACGTATCTGGGCATCACCCAGGACCGGGACGGACACTTCAAGTTCGTCGCCGCCGAGGGCGTCAACGAGCCCGGGCCCATCTTCACCTTCGGGGACACCAACATGCGCACCCGGTTCACCTGCGGGGCCCGGGAGTTCTGCGACAGGTGGAGCGAGGCCGGCCCCACCCACCACATGGCCGCCGCCGTGGGCCGGCATATCGACACCATCCTGAAAGTTGCTAAAATATTCAATGTCCCCGTGGACGTGATCACGAGATAAGGAGAGAGCACCATGAAAGACATCCTCACCGCCCCATTCATGACGGAGATGATCCGTTGTGCCACGAATATGTACGCCCACGGCTGGGACGAGCGCAACGGGGGCAACATCAGCCTGCTGCTGGACGAGGCGGAAGTAAGCGATTATGTAAACTTAAACGCCGTCGTCCGCACGCTCCCCACGGGCTTTGAGGCCCCGGCCCTGGACGGGAAGTATTTTCTCGTCACCGGCACGGGCAAGTATTTCAAGAACGTGCAGTACGCCCCCGACGTGAACCTGGGCCTGGTGCGCCTCACGGACAAGGGGGCCACGGCGGAGCTTCTCTGGGGCTTCACCGACGGCGGCAAATTCACCAGCGAGTTTCCCGCCCACATGATGAGCCACGCCGCGCGGCTGGCGGTGGACCCGGCCAACCGGGTCATCATGCACTGTCACCCGGCGAATTTACTCGCCATGACCTACGTCCACGACCTGGACGAGCGGTCCTTCACCAGGACTCTCTGGCAGATGTGCACCGAGTGCATCGTGGTGTTCCCGGACGGGGTGAACGTGCTGCCCTGGATGCTCTGCGGGACGAACGAGATAGGCATTGCCACGGCGGAGAAGATGGCCAGCGCCCGGCTTGTGGTCTGGGCCCAGCACGGCATCTATGGCGCGGGCAAGGACCTGGACGAGACCTTCGGTCTCATCGAGACAGCGGAGAAGGCGGCGGAGATCTGGATGAAGATCGCCCATCTGCCTATCAAGCAGACCCTTACAGATGACCAGCTGCGCCTGCTGGCGGAGCATTTCCACGTGGACCCCCGGGCGGGGTATCTGGCGTAAGAGCGAAAAACCAAAATCCATCATATATCAGGAGGAACACACAATGGCAAATCGCATCGTACTGAACAACGTATCCTATCACGGCGCAGGGGCCGTGGCCGAGATCGGCAACGAGCTGGTCGCCCACGGCTGCAAAAAGGTCTTCATCGCCTCCGGCAACCATGTGGTCAAGTCCGGCCAGATCGACTCCATCCTGAACGCCCTGAAGGAAAAGGGCATGGACTACACCATCTTCACGGACATCAAGCCCAACCCCACCATCGAGAACGTCCAGGCCGGTGTGGCCGCCTTCAAGGCCTTCGGCGCGGACAGCATCGTGGCCGTGGGCGGCGGCTCCGTTATGGACACCGCCAAGGCCATCGGCGTCATCATCACGAACCCCGAGTTCGCCGACGTGCGCTCCCTGGAGGGCGTGGCCCCCACCAAGAACCACGCCGTGTTCACCATCGCCGTGCCCACCACCGCCGGCACCGCCGCCGAGGTCACCATCAACTACGTCATCACCGACGTGGAGCGCAAGCGCAAGTTCGTCTGCGTGGACGTGCACGACATCCCCGACGTGGCCATCGTGGACCCGGATATGATGCTGTCCATGCCCGAGAGCCTCACTGCCGCCACCGGCATGGACGCGCTGACCCACGCCATCGAGGGCTACACCACCGCCGCGGCCTGGCAGATGACCGACATGTTCCACCTGGAGGCCATCCGGCTCATCTCCGCGAATCTGCGCGCCGCCCAGAAGAACGACCCCGAAGGCCGCAAGGGCATGGCCCTGGGCCAGTATATCGCCGGCATGGGCTTTTCCAACGTGGGCCTGGGCATCGCCCACTCCATGGCCCACACCCTGGGCGCGGTGTACGACACGCCCCACGGCGTGGCCTGCGCCATGATGCTGCCCATCGTGATGGAGTATAACGCCGACGCCACGGGTGAGAAGTACCGGGAGATCGCCCGTGCCATGGGCGTGAAGGGCGTGGACGATATGAGCCAGGCCGAGTACCGGGCCGCCGCCATCGAGGCGGTGAAAAAGCTGTCCGCCGACGTGGGCATCCCCGCGAAGCTGGACAAGCTGCGCGAGGAGGACCTGGACTTCCTGGCCCAGTCCGCCGCGGCGGACGCCTGCGCTCCCGGCAACCCCAAGCCCGCCACCGTGGAGGACTTCAAGGCCCTGTTCCGCAAGATCATGTGAGAGCATGAATGACACGATGCGCCGCCCGGCGGGATCCCCCGCCGGGCGGCTTCTTCAATAGGTCTCCAGGCGCTGAATAACTGCACTGCGTTGATTTTTCTTCCTGCGTATTTTCTATATGGGCCGGTAAATTGTCGTTGCTCCAAAGTCCGTAATACCAAGGGTTTGAGAAAAGGGCGAAACCATATTCCGATAAAAAGTTCGGAAAATGGTTCCGCTTCAGTTTTCGGTTAAATCTTGGTTAATCCTTGATCACCTTCATTCGCGCCTCTTTCTTGGACACTCTGCCCCGTCCAATCTTCTATAATTCTTTAATATATTGGTGCAGTGCCAATAACATTAATAATCAGTCCATGTGTTGCAGTTCCTAATGTTCTCCAGTGCTGACGTGCATAGGTGCCCTCCGACGTCGGGTTGGAGATTCAAACTCTCGATTTCGCTTTTATTTACACGCTTGCACCAATTTCCTAATAATGCACCACTTTTTTCAAATTGCACCAATTTTCCATTAAGGCTCAGCATTCTACACGGTTGCACCAATTTCAATGTTGAAGTTCCTGGCCCACGTTCTTCGGATGCCGCGGACTCCCACGGGGTCATCCTCTATCATCCTCTATCGTCGGGTCATCTCAACGGCATATCTCTCTATTATATATCGTTTCGTAATACATTATTGCTTCTGCCGGCCAATGGATGCTGTAGCTTTTTACTCGTATGTCCCGATTAGTTCTCCTTTCGTGTAAAATGGATGAAAGGAGGGAATAGAAAATGTTTCTCATAGAAAGAGCAGAGTTGGAAAGCTTCCGGGCGTATCTGCAGGAACGGGAGTGTAGCGCCGCGACGGTGGCCAAGTACATGCGTGATGTGAGGCAGCTGGCAGAGTTCTGCGGCGGGAGGGTCGAAGATAAGGGCACGCTCATCGCGTTCAAGGAGGAACTGCAGACGCGGGGGTATGCCGCGTCCAGCGTCAATTCCATGCTGGCTTCGGTAAACTGTTATCTGGCCTTTGCCGGCCGCATTGAGTGGAAGCTGCGGTATCTGAAGATCCAGAGGACGAACTTTGTCTGCAAGGAGAAAGAACTGACTGAGCAGGAGTATCACAAGCTGGTGGAGATGGCCAGAGCGATGGGGGACAGCCGCCTGGCGATGCTGGTGCAGACGATCTGCGCCACGGGCATCCGGGTGAGCGAGGTGCGGGCCATCACGGTGGAGAGCCTGCGGACCGGGCAAGCGGAGATACGGAACAAGGGACGCATCCGGATCATCCTGCTTCCTAAGAGGCTGTGCGCGAACCTTTTAAAATACTGCCGGGAAAGAGGGATATCCCGTGGCCATGTATTCGTGACAAGGAGCGGACGTCCCATGGACCGGAGCAACATATGGAAGATGATGAAGCGGCTGGGGCAGTTGGCGAAGGTGGGAACGGCGAAGGTGTTTCCCCATAACCTGCGGCACCTGTTTGCAAGAACATACTATAAGGCCTATAAGGACATCGTGCGTCTGGCGGACATCCTCGGTCACGCCAGCGTGGATACCACGCGTATCTATACCATTCGGACGGGAAAAGAACAGCAGCGGCAGATAGAGCGCCTGCCGCTGCTGTTATAGAAAACAGTATAACCACATAATTGGCATTATGTGGTCATACCTAGATAAAACATTGTCGCACACTTTAAGGAATTATACATTGTTTCAAGCTTATTGTCAACAAAACCAGACCCTCCAAATACTTGAAACCACTAGATTATCTAAGTTGTAACTATTTTTGTAACTATATATTGATGTATAGGTGCAGACTTTTCTAGGTGCGCCTATTGCCTCTTGTCATCATCCCCCATCATCTAATGTGGGGGACATTTTGTTATATTGAGCCGTTTCGCGAGGTTCCGGTGCCGAGAGCTCACAATTAGTATTTTGGATATGAAGCTATCACCGCACCAAAGTACCACATAATGCCAATTATGTGGTGAAGGGGGTCAGCGCGTGGGCATCGAACTGTATCCGCATAACGAAAAAGCCTATCGCGCCGTGCGGAAAATGCTGGACGAAAAGGGGCTCGCCGCCGTGGTCCATCCCACGGGGACGGGCAAGTCCTTTATTGCCTTCAAACTGTGCGAGGACAACCCGGATAAGACCATCTGCTGGCTGTCCCCCAGTGAGTACATATTCAAAACCCAGCTTGAGAACGTGAAAACCTCCTCCGGCTATGAGCCGGAGAACATTGAGTTTTATACCTATGCCAAGCTCATGAATATGAGCGAGTCTGAGATAGCGGATATTCAGCCGGATATCATCGTGTTCGACGAGTTTCACCGCGCCGGCGCGGCCCAGTGGTCATTGGGAGTCGAGAGACTGCGCAGGATGTATCCCTCTGTCCCGATGTTGGGCCTGTCGGCTACGGCAGTGCGTTACCTTGATAATAAGCGAGATCTATGTGAGGAGCTTTTCAGCGGTTGTGTGGCCAGTGAGATGAGCCTGGGCGAGGCCATCGTCCGAGGCATCCTGCCTGCGCCCAAGTATGTGATGGCGTCGTTCGTGTACCAGAACGAACTGGAGCGGCTCAAGGAGCGGATATACAAAGCACGCAACAGGGCGGTCCGCAGCGCTGCGGAGCAGTATTACGAGGCGCTGCGGCGGGCGCTGGAGAAAGCGGACGGCCTGGACGTGATCTTCGACAAGCACATGACCGACCGGACCGGCAAGTATATTGTGTTTACCTCCAACATCCATGCCATGCGGGAATGCATGAGCCATGTGCCCGATTGGTTCGGCAGATTGGATGCGGAGCCGCATGTGTATTGGTTCTATACCCTGCAGCCGGATACACTGTCATCCTTTGAGGCCTTCAAAGTCGATGACGATGATACCCATCTGCGCCTGCTGTTCTGTATCGACGCGCTGAACGAGGGCGTCCATGTGGCGGATGTGGACGGTGTGATCCTGTTCCGGCCTACCGTCTCGCCCATCATCTATAAGCAGCAGATCGGGCGGGCACTGTCCGCAGGGAAGACTGACACGCCTGTGATCTTTGACATCGTCAACAACTTTGAGGGGCTGTACAGCATCGGGTACATCGAGGAAGAGATGCGGACGGCGGTCACCTATTACAGAAGTTTTGGGGACGACAAGAAGATCATCACGGAGAGATTCAAGGTGGTGGATGAGGTCCGGGATTGCCGGCAGCTTTTTAACGCGCTGGAAGAGACGCTGTCGGCAACTTGGGATACGATGTACGACCGCGCGCGGCAGTACTTTGAAACATATGGCGATCTTGATGTCCCGGATAAATACAAGACGCAGGATGGGCTGTCCCTTGGGTTGTGGATCACCACCCAGCGGCGGGTGTACAAGCACGAGCAATCCGGGATTCTGGGCGAAGACCGCATTGCGAAGCTGAACGCCATTGGAATGGAGTGGGATTCCTTTTCGGACCGTTCCTGGAAACGCCACTATGAATGTGCCCAGGCGTACTACAGGCGTTACGGCGACCTGCGCGTCCCTACTGGATATATGACGGAGGAGGGCGTCCAGTTGGGGAGATGGATATCGAACCTCCGCACATACCGCAAGAATAATATCAAGTCGCGTTTTTTATCACCGGAACGGATACAGGCGTTGGACGATATTGGGATGTTCTGGAACGTCCCAGACTACCAGTGGGAAATAAATTACGCCGCTGCGATGCGATATCACAGAGCGTACGGAGACTTGGATGTTCCGGCCGCTTATGTTGACTCTGAAAGGGTCCGGCTGGGCCAGTGGCTGAATAAAATGCGTACATTTAGGAAGAACGGGTCCTCTGGGTTGACGGAGGAACAGATAGCAAAGCTTGATGAGCTGGGCATGATCTGGGAAAAGGGCAGGGATCGAAAATGGGAGATCGGTTACGCGGCTGCGAAGGAATACTATGACCGGAACGGGCATTTGGCTGTGCCGTATGTATACGAGTCCCCCTCGGGTTTCAAGCTTGGTAACTGGATTTCTGACCAGAGAGAACAATTCCGAAAAGGAAAGATGAAACAGGATCGGATCGACCGACTGAACGCCATTGGAATGAAGTGGGATGTTCTCAGTGTGCACTGGGAGCAGAACTACTTGGAAGCGCAGCGCTATTACCAGGAGCACGGCGATTTGAACGTGCCGGCGAGATATAAAACGGACAGCGGCTTTGGCCTGGGCGCCTGGATTCGGAACATGCGGCAGGCCCGGCAGGAAGAGAATGAGAGCCGGCGGCTCACTCAAGAGCAGATCGTCCGGCTGGACGCCATCGGGATGGAGTGGGGCGACAGCTATGACAACCAGTGGGACCGGGCGTATGCGGAGGCGGCCAGCTATTACCGCCAGCACGGAACGCTGGATATGCCGGTGGCGTATAAGTCTCCGGACGGCCTGGCGCTGGGCCGATGGGTCCAGTGGCAGCGGTATGCTCTGCAGGATACGGAGAGGAAAGAGTCTCCACGGGCGGTGAAGCGCCGGGAAATGCTTAACAAGATCGGCATGAACTGGGGCGCGTAGCGAAACAGCGATCTTGAGCAGTCTGCTTTGGATAAAGGGGCAAAAATATATTTGGATAAGGACAGAGAGAAAAGAGGAATAGAACACTGGCAGCTGGTGAACGTGGGACTGGCGGTGTATGATGCCTTCGCGGTCAGCCTGTCGTTTTTCCTGGCGCTATGGCTGCGGTTCGATTGCCGGTATTCGGAGATACCGGGGGTCTATATCTCGGCATATCTGCATTTCATCCCATTTTATATAGTGGCCTGCCTCATCGTGTTCTGGTGCTGCAAGCTGTACCAGAGCATCTGGCGGTTCGCCAGCATGAACGAGATGCTGCGGACCATTGTGGCGACAGTCATCACATTTGTGATCCACACGGCGGGTATTATCTTGTTCGTCCACCGCATGCCGGTTACCTATTACTTTGTGGGCATCATTTTGCAGTTTGCGGCGACAATAGGGATTCGGTATTCCTACCGATTTGTACTGCTTCTGCGTGAAAACCGCTCTAAGGCACAGGATGGCCACCGGGTGATGCTGATAGGCGCCGGGCAGGCAGGCCATATGGTCCTGCGAGATTTGACAGCTGCGGAGGAGAACACGGACCAGATTTGCTGCATTATCGATGACAACCCTAATAAATGGGGCCGGTACATTGAGGGCGTGAAGGTGGTAGGCGGTCGGGATGATATCCTGTCCCAAGTGGAGAAATACCACATCGACAAAATCTATTTGGCCATCCCCAGCGCGTCTGCGGAGACGAGGCGGGACATCCTGAACATCTGCAAGGAGACGGGCTGCGAGCTGAAGACGCTGCCGGGTATCTACCAACTGGTGAACGAGGACGTGGGCGTGCGGGACATGCAGGCCGTGTCCATGGAGGACCTTCTGGGTCGGGAGCCGGTGAAGGTGAACATGAAAGAGGTCTTCGACTATCTGTCCGGGAAGGTGATCCTGGTGACAGGGGGCGGCGGCTCCATCGGCAGCGAGCTCTGCCGGCAGATAGCAGATCATAAGCCGAAGCAGCTGATTATCTTCGACGTGTATGAGAACAACGCCTATAACATCCAGCTGGAGCTGCAGGAGAGATACCCGAAGCTGGACCTGGTGACACTGATCGGCTCTGTGCGGGACAGCCGGCGGATAGACCAGGTGTTTGCGGAATACGAACCGGAGGTGGTGTTCCATGCGGCGGCGCACAAGCACGTGCCGCTGATGGAGACCAGCCCCTGCGAGGCCATCAAGAACAACGCCGTCGGTACATACAAGACGGCCTATGCGGCCATCCACCACGGTTGCAGGCGATTCGTGCTCATCAGCACGGACAAGGCGGTGAATCCCACCAATGTAATGGGGGCGTCCAAGCGGCTTTGCGAGATGGTGATCCAGATGTTCGACCGGAAGATCAAGGCGGGGAAGGCGGACGAGATACCGGCGCTTTATACCCACACGGGGGACGAGTACGGCGGCGGTCATGTCTACACGCAGGATGCGGTGAACACGGAGTTCGCGGCGGTGCGGTTCGGCAACGTGCTGGGGAGCAATGGGTCGGTGGTGCCTATCTTCCAGCGGCAGATCGCTAAGGGCGGGCCAGTGACAGTGACCCACCCGGACATCATCCGGTATTTCATGACCATCCCGGAGGCGGTGAGCCTGGTGCTGCAGACCAGCGTCTACGCCCGGGGAGGCGAGATATTCGTGCTGGACATGGGCAACCCGGTGAAGATAGACACGCTGGCGCGGAACCTCATAAAGCTGTCGGGGTACAAGCCGGACGTGGACATCAAGATCGAGTACACGGGCCTGCGTCCCGGCGAGAAGCTCTATGAGGAGCGGCTGATGGCGGAAGAGGGCCTTCGCAAGACGGCCAACGACCTCATCAACATCGGAAGCCCGCTGGAGTTTGATGACGACGAATTCCTGCGGCAGATGGACAAGCTGATGGACGCGGCGTATGCCAACGATACGGCGGAGATGCTGCCCATCCTGAGTGAGATGGTGACGACATATAAGCCGGCAAAGAGGGCAGAACTGGAACATGCAAAAGCGGTTTGAGCAGAAGATATGGCTGTCCTCCCCGCGATGCACGGGGAGGAGCTGGCATACATAGCGAAGGAGGATTAGGAGAACACGATGAAAAAGGATCTGAATTCCCGCGCCGTTAATAAGGAATTTGTGAAAGACGTGATTGAATGGGATGTGAATAACTGGTGGAGAGCCGTTACGTTTTGGGGCAAAATATACCCAATGCAGGATTTATCCGGAAAGAAAGTTCTTGATATAGGGGGAAGAAATGGAGGCCTTTCCCTGTATTTTGCTTTAAAAGGCGCGGATGTAATATGTTCGGATATTAATGAATCCGGATTTGATAAGGCAAGAGAACTTCATAGAAAATACAATATTCAATCAAAAATATCATATGAAATAATAGATGCAACGAAGATACCGTATGAATCATATTTTGATGTCGTGTGTTTCAAATCTGTTGTGGGGGGGGGTAGGACGTAATAATAATTTTGAAAGGCAGAAGGAAATGATGGGGAGCATTTATAACTCATTAAAAAAGGACGGCGTCCTATTATTTGCTGAAAATCTAAAAGCGACTATGATCCATCAGGTATTGAGAAAAACATTTGCAAAGAAAAATTGGAGATATATATCTTTGGAAGAGGCGCTGCAATTAGCGGGGCCATTCTCAGAGACGAGTTATAAAACTTTTGGGTTTCTTGGCGTGCTTGGACGAAATCAGTGGTTGAATAATGCTTTGAGTGCAATAGATAACTTGTTTGATAGATGTTTAAAGGAACAATATAAATATATTATTTCGTGTGTATGTAGAAAATAGAAGTACGTATATACCGGCAAATAACCATGAGGAAATATCTTAGTTTATGGTGGGATACATATGGAGAAGCGAATGATCCCATTCAGCCCGCCGGATATCAGCGAGCTGGAGATACAGGAAGTGGCGGAGACGCTGCGGTCGGGCTGGATAACCACCGGCCCGCGGACAAAGGAGCTTGAAAAATGCCTGGCGGCCTATATCGGCGTAGACAAGGCTGTGTGCCTGAACTCGGCAACGGCGGCGGAGGAGCTGAATCTGCGGATGCTGGGCATCGGCGAGGGCGACGAAGTCATCGTGCCGGCCTATACATACACCAGCTCCGCCGCCGCGGCGATCCATGTGGGCGCAAAGGTCGTGTTCATCGACTCCCAGCCAGGCTCCGCGGAGATGGACTATAACGCCATGGAAGCGGCCATCAACGAGCGGACGAAGGCCATCGTGCCGGTGGATCTGGGCGGCGTGGTGTGCGATTATGACCGCGTTTTTTCGGTGGTGGAGCGTAAGAGAGGGTTGTTCCGACCGTCCGGCAATACGGACCTGGGCCGGCGGCTGCAAAAGGCGCTGGGGCGCGTGGCCGTGGTGGCCGACTGCGCCCATGCGTTGGGTTCAGTGTGGCACGGAAATAAAGCGGGAGCTATCGCGGACTTTTCCAGTTTCAGCTTCCACGCGGTGAAGAATTTCACCACGGCAGAGGGCGGCGCCAGCACTTGGCGGAGCATACCAGGGATTGATGACGAAGAGCTCTATAAATGGTTCCAGCTGTATTCCCTGCATGGGCAGTCAAAGGACGCGTTGGCCAAAACGAAGCTGGGCGCTTGGGAGTATGACATCGTCGCGCCGCTTTATAAATGCAATATGACGGACATCATGGCGGCCATCGGCCTGAAACAGCTAGAGCGGTATGAGGGACTGCTGGCCCGGCGGCGGGAGATTATATCCCGCTATGACGCGATGTGCGACGAATTGGGCGTAGAGCATATCGTTCACAGCGGTGAGGACTTTCAGTCCTGCGGGCATCTTTATATCACGCGCGTTCCCAGGGCGGACGATGGCTGCCGCCGGGAGATCATCACGAAAATGGCGGAGCGGGGCGTGGCCTGCAATGTGCACTATAAGCCCCTGCCGATGATGACAGCCTATAAGGCACTGGGGTGGGATATCAAAGACTTTCCCAACGCTTACAAGCTGTATGAAAACGAGATCACTCTGCCGCTGCACACGAAGCTGGCGGATGAGGATGCGGAGTATGTGATGGAGAACTTCAAAGGCGTACTGAAAGATGTCGTGGGGGGGGGTACCTTCCTCTGAGGTAATCCTTTTCAAAGAGATCGTGCCGCGTAAGAAAGCGGAGGCGGCATGATGAAGCGGTTTAAGGAAAAGCTTTGGCTGTCTTCTCCGACGATGCATGGGGAGGAACTGGCATACATAGAGCAGGCCATCCGGGCCAACTGGGTATCCACGGTGGGAGAGAACATCAACGAGCTGGAGCGGATGATTGCTGGGTATGTGGGCGTGGAGCACGCGGTGGCGCTGTCCAGCGGGACGGCGGCGCTGCATCTGTGCATGAAGCTGGCTGGAGAGCGCCTGAACCCAGGCGCGAAGCCGGGCAAAGCATTGGAGGGCATGCGGGTGTTCTGCTCGGACATGACCTTCGACGCCAGCGTGAACCCGGTGGTGTATGAGGGCGGCGAGCCGGCCTTCATCGATACGGAGGCCGATACCTGGAACATGGACCCGGCGGCGCTGGAAAAGGCCTTCGGGATGTACCCGGACGTGAAGCTGGTGGTGCTGGTCCATCTGTATGGCGTGCCGGCGAAGATGGACGAGATCGTATCCATCTGCCGGGCCCATGGGGCGCTGATCGTGGAGGACGCGGCGGAGGCCCTGGGGGCGGAGTACCGCGGTGACATCGTGAGCGGCAGGTGCGGCAGCTTCGGGGACTTTATTGCCGTCAGCTTCAACGGGAACAAGATCGTGACGGGCAGCTCCGGCGGGATGTTTTTGACCAACGGCCGGTCTGACGCGGACAAGGTGCGCAAGTGGAGCACCCAGAGCCGGGAGGACGCGCCCTGGTACCAGCATGAGGAGCTGGGGTACAACTACCGGATGAGCAACATCATCGCGGGGCTTGCCAGGGGGAACATGCTGCATGTCGACGAGCACATCGCCCAGAAGAAGGCTATTTACGAGCGATATAAGGAAGGGTTTGGGGACCTGCCCGTTGTGATGAATCCCTTTGAAGAAATGAGCAGCCCCAACTACTGGCTGAGCTGTATGCTGATCGATGAAAGTGCCATGTGCCGGCAGGAGCGTGGCGAAAAGCGGGCGCTGTACATCTCCGAGCCGGGCAAGAGCTGCCCGACGGAGATATTGGAGACGCTGGCGGCGTGCAACGCGGAGGGACGGCCCATCTGGAAGCCCATGCACATGCAGCCCATCTACCGGATGGATCCGTTTGTGACGCGCCAGGGAAACGGCCGGGCGCGGAGCAACGCGTACATAGACGAGGGCATCATCACGGACGTGGGGGCGGACATCTTCCGGCGGGGGCTGTGCCTGCCCAGCGACAACAAGATGACCCCGGAGCAGCAGGATAGAGTGATAGAGATCGTCAGGGAGTGTTTTGCTTGACAGATACAACGGTACATACCAAACACAAGCCATACGGGCCCTATGAAAAGTACTTCAAACGGCCGCTGGATATGGTGTGCGCGTTGCTGGCGATGGTCGTGTTCTGTTGGCTGTATGCGCTCGTGGCGGTGCTGGTACGGGTGAAGCTTGGGAACCCGGTGCTGTTCACCCAGCCGCGGCCGGGGAAGGATGAGAAGATTTTTAAGCTGTATAAATTCCGGACGATGACGGATGAACGGGATGAGAACGGCGAGCTGCTGCCGGACGAGGTGCGGCTGACGAAGTTCGGAAAGCTGTTGCGCTCCACGAGTTTGGACGAGATGCCGGAGGCCATCAATATCCTGAAGGGCGACATGAGCGTGGTGGGGCCGCGGCCGCAACTGGTCCGGGATATGGTGTTCATGACGCCGGAGCAGAGGCGGCGGCACTGTGTCCGACAGGGGCTGACCGGCATGGCCCAGGTGAATGGTAGAAATGGGATCGGCTGGGAGGAGCGTTTTGCCTGGGATCTGAAGTATGTGGAGAAGATCACCTTCCTGGGCGATGTGAAGATCGTCTGCAGGACAGTGCTGAAAGCCTTTGTCCGACAGGAGGGCATCACGGAGGGCGATATGGCCACGTCCCAGGATCTGGGGGATTATCTTCTTCAGCGTGGAGCGGTTGACCAGGCTGAATATGATAGTTTGATGTGCCGGGCCAGGGAAATGTATCCTCGGCCCAACGCCGCTGTTAGGAGTTGAGATGATTTGGTGAATGAGTTCTCAAGGAACAACTCATGCTTTTGTAAACAATTCGGAAAAACAGAGGAGCTTACAGCATGAGAAGAGTTTTGGTAACCTCTACAAATACATCGATGCATGAGTTTTTGCTTCCGCATATCAAATGCCTGATTGAAAACGGATATGTGGTCGAAATAGCCTGTTCCCATGTTGCCGGACGTTTTGAACAACTGAACGAGGCGGTCGGGGAAGAGGTAAAGGTACATCGCGTCAACTTATATAGAAGCCCGGTCAGGATCGGTAACCTGAAAGGATTGCGAGAGCTCAGGCAGATCATCCGGGATGGGCATTTTGACCTGATCTGGACCAACGAGCCGGTGATGGGCGTGATGACCAGACTGGCCGCCATACCGGCGCGGAGAACCGGGACAAAGGTCCTCTATATGGCCCACGGCTTCCATTTCTTTCATGGTGCGCCCCTGAAAAACTGGCTGCTGTATTACCCTGTTGAGAAGATCATGTCGGTCTGGACCGACATTCTGGTCACTATCAACCAGGAAGATTATGCTTTGGCAAAGAAAAAGATGCACGCAAAACAAGTAGAGTACATTCCCGGAATAGGAGTAGATACAAATAGGTTCTTCCCGGATGCGGTGACAGAGGGTAAGAAAGACGCGATCAGACGCTCGCTGGGATTGGAACGCGGCGACAAAATGCTTCTCTCAGTCGGCGAGCTGATCCCCAGGAAAAATCATGAAGTTGTGATCCGGGCCCTTGCCGAGCTAAGGGCTCCCAGCATCAAGTATTACATCTGCGGAGAGGGTGAGCTACGGCCGGAGCTGGAGGCGCTGATCGAAAAACTGGGGCTTGAAGGCTCCGTGTTTTTGTTAGGCTACCGTGAAGATATCCCCCAACTCTGTGCGTGCGCGGATCTGTTTATTATGCCGTCCCTCCAGGAAGGCCTGCCGGTAGCGCTGATGGAAGCGCTCGCTTCCAAGACGCCGGCGATATGCGCAAACATTCGTGGGAATACGGATCTGATCGCAGGAAAGAACGCGCTCTTTGAGTGTAGAGACGTTTCCGGCGCGGCGGCGAAGATCACGGAATACCTCACAGAGCCTCATGATGATGAGGTCGAACGCAATTACGAAAATATAAAGAGATTTGACCTTGAGAGCGTCAAAGAAAGCGTCAAAAAACTAGCGGGGGGGGGTATTCACCGAGTCTATAGAGCGCAGGAACTAAGACGTTCGCTTGATATACCGCTGGACGCGTTTGTCTTGCTGTCGGTCGGGGAGCTCCAGGAGCGGAAGAACCACATCGTAGCGATCGAGGCCCTCCATCAGCTAAACCTGCCGAATGTGTACTATATCATCGCTGGGCGGGGAGAACTCAAGGATAAATACGAGAAACTGATCGCGCAATACGGCATGAACGGGACGGTAAGGCTTCTTGGATACAGGAATGATATAGATCAGCTGTGCGCTGCGGCCGACTGTTTCGTGCACCCCTCGATCAGAGAGGGGTTTGGGATCGCGCCGATGGAGGCGATGGTCAGCGGACTGCCGCTGATAACCGCTGACATCAATGGTATGAAGGATTATACAAAGGACGGCGTCACTGGCTGCTGTGTCGATCCCCGCTCAGTGGAGGAAGTGTGCACGGCCATCACAAGGATGTACGAAGATCCTGCGTTCCGAAGTGAATGCAGCAGAAATAATCGCGAGATCGCAAAAAAATATGGTATAGATATCAGTAAAAAAGAAGTGCTGAACATTATTAATGGGGTCTGGTGAGGACCACGCCTCCGGGCCGACAGACCAAATATAAAGTTATACTGCAAAGGAGCGACTGCAAATGATAACCCCGAAAATGATCAAGGAAAAATCAATGACGGCGGAGAAAAAGAAAATTAGTCACAACAACTACTTTCCTCGCTTTGTTCTTCGGCCGGTCAGTTACGTGCTCACGGTCCCGTTTCTGGAGGCGGGCGTGTCCGCAAATATGGTATCGTTCCTGTCGATCTTTGTCAGCATCGCGGCGTTTATCCTGCTTGGTTTTACCCCTGGGAAGGCAGCGCAGATCGCCGGTGTGCTGATGTTCTTTCTGTGGTGCGTTATGGACTGCGTGGATGGGAATATAGCGCGCTACACCGGGAAGGCGTCAGCACATGGAGTGCTGTGGGATGCCGCGGCGGGGTATGTGTCGCTGCCGTTGATGTACTTTTCCATGGGGGTGAGCGTCATGAACATGGGAAAGGGCGTCTTTCCACTGGTCGTGCCGGACTATTATTATGTGGTGCTGGGCGCCCTGACGGCGATGTTTACGCTATATCCGAGACTTGTCCTGCACAAAAAGGAAGCAATGTTCACGGAAAGCGTAGGCAAGGAGTTTACAGATAAGACGACCTACTCTATGGCAGAGAATATCATGCTCAACCTGACTTCTTCTACCGGCTTTTTGACGCCGATCATGCTCGTGGCTGTCATATTTGATCTGGGCAGGGAATTCACCTTGGCGTATTTCCTGATCCACTTGGCTATCACGCTCGTATCCATGATGAGAATCATGAAAGAGGATTGACGGCGGAAGCCCCTTGTTTACGGCAGAAATTTGGATGAAATGAGAGAGTATCTATGAATGTGCTTGTTGTAGGCGCGGGCATTGCTGGCGCTGTTACGGCGCGGCGGCTTGCGGAAGAGAACGGCCATCATGTCCTGATCGTTGAAAAGCGGGATCATATCGGCGGATACTGCTATGACTATCGCAGCGAGGAAGGGATATTGGTCCATAAGTACGGACCGCATATTTTCCGTACGCAGTCGAAAAAAGTATGGGACTATCTGTCCAGATTCACGCAGTGGCACGACTATCAGCACAAGGTCCTGGCGAACGTCAACGGCCATTTTTATCCTATGCCGATAAACCTTGACACGGTCAACCGCTTTCTTGGAACGAACTATTCATCCAAAGAGGCGGAGGAATTCTTTGCCCGGAGCCGGACGGCGAGCGGGACGATCCACAGTGTAAAAGACGTGATCGAGAGCCAGATCGGCCCGGAGTTTTATCATGCTTTTTTTGAGGGTTACACAGAGAAACAGTGGGGCGCGCCCTGCGAACAGCTGCCCGCGGAGATCGTCGCGCGTATTCCGATCCGCAGCGGCCGGGATGATAGATACTTCATCCATAAGTATCAGGCGATGCCCAAGGATGGATACACCCAGATGATTCGCCGTATCCTGGACCATCCTAATATACATGTTTTGCTGAACACTGACTACAGACAGATCAAAGACCTGGGTGGTTTTTCCCATATTTATTGCAGCGCTCCCATCGACGAATATTACGACTATCGGTATGGCCGGCTCCCCTATCGCGGCGTGAGGTTTGAATTCTTCACACTCCCGTGCAAACAGTATCAGCCAGTGGCGGTGGTCAACTATCCGAACAACTATGACTACACGCGGATAACGGAATTCAAGCATTTTTATATCAATAACACAAAGAATACGGTGATAGCGAAAGAGTACCCGGGGGGGGGTACTTTGGAACCGTCCTATCCTATCCCTACGGAGGAAAACAAAGAGCTCTACCAGAAGTATTCGCGGCTCGCAGACGAAGCGACTACATTTATCGGCAGGCTGGGAGAGTATCGGTATTACAGCATCGATCAGATCGTAGAGAGCATTCTGGGCATGGAGCTCGTTTAAACCGGCGCGAAAACGCGGTAAAGGTGATAGGAGACTGAACATGGAGAAACTGCTGACCATATCCGTCGCGGCATACAACGTGGAGCAATACCTTGAACAGACATTGGCGTCCCTGAACGACAGCCGGTTTTTGGACGACATTGAGGTCTTGGTCGTTGACGACGGGTCGAAGGACGGAACGAAAGACATCGCGCTGAAGTATCAGGCTATGGCGCCGGATACATTCCGCTATGTGGGCAAAGAGAACGGCGGCCACGGTTCCACGATCAACATGGGCATGAAGCTGGCGACCGGGAAGTATTTCCGCGTGCTGGACGGAGACGACTGGGTAGATACAAACGGCTTTGCCAGGTATATCGAAGCGCTGAGTTCGTCCGATGCGGATCTGGTCCTCACGCAGCTCGTAAGAGTCAAGGGAGCGGAGGAGAAGCTGCGTGTCGGCGCGAAGGGCATGGAGAGCGGCCGGGTATACACATGGGATGACGACATTTATGTAAACCAGACGACGCTGGGCGTGACGACGATCAAAACGTCGCTGTTGAAAGAAAACGGGGTCCATATCACGGAAAACTGCTATTACGTGGACATGGAGTTTACGATCTGGATGTGTGCCCTCTCCCGGACTATCCAAAGCTTGGATATACCGGTCTATATGTACAGAGTAGGCACCGTGACGCAGAGCACGAACAAGAACAACAGGATCAAAAATATCGCGATGCAGGAGAAAGTGTCCCGCAGCGTTACGTTGATGTATGAGCAGTTCCGAAAGAAGGACGATTTTAGGGGGTTAAAAAGGGATGTCATCTTCCGCCGCGTTGCACAATCGGTAGGTGCCACAGTGAGATCCTATCTGTTGATGGACGACGCCGCAAAGGTGAAGGAGAATGTGGCCCGTTTTGAGGAGTCTATCCGTGCGCTGTCTCAGGACGTATATGATGAACTTGGCAAGAGCAGGTTTTTCCGCTTCCTTCGATATAAGAATTATATGCTGCTGCCTGTCATGAGCAGGGCGTTTAAGGTATGGATCAAATTGCGATAAGAAACGGGGATAGGAAATAATGAACTATTATGTGCAGGAGACGCCGTACGCGAAACAGATGAGAGGTGCTTGGGGCAAGGCACATGGAGACATAAATATAATATTGTCAAATATGGGCTATAAAGCCTTGGAGATGCCGAAGAGTAAGAGAAACAGCCTCATCAATAGAGCGATACGGCAAGGAACCGTTTATTTCCGATGGAAGAAATTGCTGAAGGTTCTCGAACCAGGTGACACCTTGGTCGTTCAGCATCCGCCTCTGGAAAACACAGTGTTGTTTCCCTATATCGTAAAACGAGCAGACAAAATGCACATAAAGGTCATTCTCATCATCCATGATTTGGCCAGCTTGCTCAAAGTGACATTTCCAAAAAAGATAATATTTGCTTCTGTAGATCGAAAAGTATTTGCAGAGGTAGATCACATTATAGCACACAACGAGAGCATGATAAGGAAACTGGCGGACAATACACCCAAAATGATCCCGCTGGAGATATTTGATTATCTCATTGATGGATTTGATCCAAACAGAGCAGATAAGGGTGCTATCCGCAAGGACCTGCCGATCATAATTGCAGGAAATCTGAATCCTCAAAAGACCGGATATCTGTATGACCTTCCCGAAGATTGTCAGTACAACGTATATGGTGTTGGATTCATCGATGAAGGGAAGGAGAATATCCACTATATGGGAAGCTTTCCGCCGGAGGACCTTCCGTATGTATTGAGCGGCAGTTTTGGCCTGGTATGGGATGGCGACAGCGGCGCTACCTGCAGCGGGATCTATGGGGAGTACATGAAAATCAATAATCCTCATAAGACATCGCTGTATCTGGCCTCCGGCGTTCCAGTGATCATATGGCGCGAAGCGGCGATGGCGGATTTTATATTGAAAAATCACTGCGGTATCGCTGTGGATTCCTTATCTGAGATCGCGCCGATCATCCGGCAGATGACGGAAGAGGAGTACGAAGAACTCAAACGTAATGCCGGCCTGGTCGGGGAGAGACTGCGGAGTGGGTATTATATGAGGAACGCCATCCAAAAGGCAATTTCCGGATGACAAGGCCACTACTGCAGAACCAATGACCGGCAGGTCGGGAAATATAAACATATTGGTCGGGGTGTACTTGTGTTTCAATTGATTCTATGGGTCTTTTGGCTTTTGCTGCTGCTGTGTATCGCTTACGGCACATCGCCAAGGATCGTCTTGACTCCCCAGTTTTGTTTCATCGCAGGATTTATCCCACAAGCAATATACGCATTTTTCTATCAAAGGGCTTGGGATTTGAACTTCTCTTTGCAGACGTTGCTTGTGCTTTTCAGTGGAACGGGGATATTTCTTGCCGTTTCGCTACTGTCGCAGGTGCTATATAGAAAACTGCATAGAGGAACATATAGCCCCGTCATCAATAGACGTGAGTATAGAAGCGAGAAGAATACAGATGAAGCGGGGATCACAATCGAAAGATGGAAACTGTATTTCTTTTTAGCCTTTCAGGTTATTGTCATCTTGATCAACATAATGTATATGATGCGGCTGGGAAAAGGAAGTACATTGGCGGAGAATATCTATAATATCCGCGTGATGGACGTTACCGGGAACGATTCTGTAAAATTTCCTTGGTTGCTGATAATTTGTCGAAGGGTTATTTCTGCGTCGATCTATTTTTTTGTTTATGTGTTTGTATATGGATGCGTGTATCGGGATAGAAGCAATAGAACGATATTGCTGATCATCGGTATATTTGGAGTCATATTTTCCCTGCTAAGTGGTGGTCGGGCTTCGGTGCTCCTAATTGGTGCTTCCATTCTATTTGATGCGTATTTTATATATGGGCAGAAGAAACACTGGGGGGAAAATATAAAATTCAAAACGATCGTAAAAGTCATAATTCTGTTGGCCATTTTGCTCCTTGTTTTTCAGTCTGCCGGGAGCCTTTTGGGGCGTAAAAGTACCAGTGATGCTTGGTATTATATTGCTAAATACCTTTCTGCACAACTCAAGAATCTGGGTATTTTTATAAGAAACGGTGATTTTGGTGCTGACTTTGCTCATTCAAATACTCTTATTGGGTTATCTAATCTGCTGAATAAAATAGGGATCTCGCAATACTATCATCAAGTTGATCTGCCATTTTTGTCGATTAACGGACGCAGTCTTGGCAATGTGTATACGATTTTTTATTCTTTCCTCTATGATGGAGGATATGTCGCACACATTTTCTATACCGCGCTTACAGCGGTTATCTGCCAAATCATTTATCATAAAGCTATCAGAAACCGCAAAGGAAAAGCTTTGAATATTGCGCTGATATTATATTCCTATATGATGTTCTCAGTTCTTTTCTCTTTTTTTGGCAATTTCTTTTACGAATCTTTTTTAGGGTATGGAACGATCGAGAATTTCATTATAATAGCAATTCTTTCATATTTTTTTACGAGAGTAAGGATTCGCGTTCGAGTAAAGTTCTGACATGATTTTGATCAATTGTATTTAAGGTGGTGATACTATGGGCCGCTCTGTTTTGTCGTGGATTAAATCAGCGGTGAAGAGAAAACCGATAATCAGAAATTACGTATATGGTAATCGTGTATACCGTAAATATATAAGATCCTTTAAATCTACCAGGCGGGTCGATTTTCTGATAAGCGACAGGAAGTTTGTTTATTTGTTTCCTGTAAAAAAGGGCAAAGCGTACCAGCTGGCAAAGCTTTTTCGTCTGGTGCAGATATGCCCCGTTGAAAACAGGTCTTTCTTTTATTCGATCGACTGCTGTAAAGCGGCCGAGGACACCAACCGTCTGCTGGACAACTATACAGTGGACATTGCTTGCCTTGTGAAGGACCATCTGCATCTTGAACAGGATGCGCCGGATGACGAGTACGCTGAAGAATTGCGTATCTTATTGGATGCGCTTCGGGGCTACTTGTCGCGATGCAGGGAAGAAGGGGCTGTTTGTGAACGCTTTGATAAGCAGCTCACGGCGATCGGCTCCCTGTTTGAGCGTCCGGCGGAGAGTTTCTTTGAGGCGCTGCAGAGGATATTGTTCTATAACCAGTTCCTCTGGCAGACCGGTCATACGCTCAACGGCCTGGGACATTTGGACTGGATTTTGGACGGCCTGTACCGTCATGATCTGAAGACCGGTGTTTTAACGCGCCAGGACGCCAAAGAGCTGATCAAGGACTTTTTCCGCGCCCTCCATGAGTACTACTGGTTCAAAAGCGCGGTGCTGGTGGGGGATACCGGCCAGATCATCATCCTTGGCGGCCGGGCACAGGATGGAAAATATCGCTGCAATGATCTGACGTATTTGTTTATAGAGGCGGCCAGGGAGCTTCGGATGCCGGATCCAAAGGTGCTGCTGCGATGCACGGCGGATATGCCGGAGGACCTGCTGGAGGCGGCGATAAATTGCATTGCCACCGGCATAGGCGCGCCGCTGCTGTCCAACGATGACGCGGTCATCCCCGCTATGCGCAGCTGCGGCTATGAGGAAACGGACGTATATAATTATGGGACCTCCGCCTGCTGGGAGCCGCTGGTGCCAGGGATGAGCTGCGAGGCGAACAATATCGCCTCCCTGAATTTTGCGGTCCCGTTCACGCAGATGCTGACGTCCTCCCGCTTTGACAGTAGCTTGTCCTTGGGGGATGTGCTGTCGCTCTATGAGGAGTATTTGGCGCGATATATCCGTGACCTGTTGACCCCTCTGACGAAACTCGAATTTGAGCAGGACCCGCTCTTGTCGCTGGCAAGCCCCTCCGCCATGGAGCGGCACGCTGGCTTCACCAGGGGAGGTGCCAAATATAACGGCCTTGGCCTTACCTCTGTGGGCCTGGGAACGGTCGTCAATTCCCTGCTGAATCTGCAAAAGCTGGTCTTTTCCGAAAAACACTATACGCTGCGGGAGCTGGATGATCTTCGGAAGGAGGATTTCGCGGGCCACGACACGCTGCTCAGGGAGATGAAGGATCTGCGGCCCTGCTTTGGGTGCGACGACGATCAGGTGGTGGAGCTGACGAAGGGGATCATCCGTTTTGCCAGCGGTGAATTCGGAAGGTATCAGACAAAATATGGCGGGCGGTTCAAATTCGGCCTCAGCTCCCCAGGCTATATCTCCGATGCGGCGAAAGTCCCGGCTACCTTTGACGGCCGGCGCAGCGGTGATCCGTTCAGCGTGCATATCTCCTGCGGCGTCGCCGTGCCGACGACGGAGCTGCTGTCCTTCGCCATGAAGCTGGATTATAACGACGACCGGCTCAACGGCAACGTGATCGACTTCATCACGTCGCCGGGCATGCTGACGCAGAATGTCGGCAAATACGCCGCGCTTCTCCGCGCGGGGTTCGCGGGAGGCATCTTCCAGCTACAGATGAACGTGGTGGACAGTAAGACGCTGATCGCCGCGAAGGCGGACCCGACGCTGTTCCCCAATCTGGTGGTGCGGGTCTGGGGGTTCAGCGCGTATTTCAACGACCTGCCGGAGGCATATAAGGACGTTCTGATCGCCCGGGCCATTGAGAGCGAAAAAGTGGCGTGAGATCGGCGGAGATATGCAGAGAAAAAATGTCAAACTGAATTATATATATAACGTTTCCTATCAGATACTGCTGCTCGCCGCACCGCTGCTCACGGCGCCCTATCTGTCCCGGGTGCTGGAGCCGGACGGCGTGGGCACGGCCAGCTATGTGGAATCCATCGTGGCGTATTTCACACTGTTCGCTACTATGGGCATCTCCACCTATGGGCAGAGAGAGATATCCTATGTCCAGGACGACACGGAAAAGCGAAGCCAGGTTTTTTGGAATACAAAAGTGCTGGGCTTTTGTACGTCCGCAGTGGCGGCAGCGGTATATGTAGCCTTCGCGGCGCTGAAACAGGAACTGTCCACGCTGTATCTTATCCTGTCGCTGAATCTGGCGGCGGTATTCTTTGACATTACCTGGTTTTTCCAGGGGATGGAGGAGTTCGGCAAGACCGTAACACGCAACGCGGCCTTCAAGCTCTTGCAGCTCGCGTATATTTTCCTCTTTGTCAAAACAAAAGAGGATCTGCCGCTTTATGTGATGGGGCTGGGCCTGTTCACGACGCTGGGGAATCTGTCTCTGTGGGCGTACCTGCCACGATATGTCAGGAGGGTCAAGCTGAGTGAACTGCATCCGTTTCGGGATGTAAAGGTGGTCTGGTCCCTGTTCATCCCTACCATCGCCGTTCAGATATATACCGTCCTTGACAAGACCATGATCGGCATGATCACAGGCAGCTCCTTTGAGAATGGCTACTATGAACAGGCGATTAAGATATCCAAAATGCTGATGTCGGTGGTGACGGCACTGGGCACGGTGATGGTGCCGCGGGTGGGCAGCCTTTTCGGAAAGGGAGAGGCGTTCGAGGTCCGCCGGCTGATGTACCGGAGCTACCGGTTCGTCTGGTTTCTGGGCATCCCTCTGTGCTTTGGCGTCATCATGGCTGCCGGTAATTTCGTCCCCTGGTTCTTCGGACCGGGATATGAAAAGGTCATCCCGCTTTTGCAGATACTGTCGCTGCTGATCCTGGCGATCGGGATCAACAATGTGACGGGCGTTCAGTATTTTATCCCAACGAAGCGACAGAACCTGTTCACCCTGACGGTGATCATAGGGGCGTGTACGAATTTCGTTCTGAATATGATACTGATCCGCTGGATACAGTCCGCCGGCGCGGCGATTGCGTCAGTGGCGGCGGAGACGGTCATTGCTGTGGTGCAGCTGGTGATCGTGCGAAAAGAGCTGCCGCCGGGCAAGGTGCTGAGCGAGGGCGTCCACTACTTTATCGCCGGGGCGGTCATGGTCCTTGTGCTTTTGCCTCTCTGCCGCCGGCTGTCGCCGTCTGTGCTGCACACGGCGATGATCGTGGCCTGCGGCGCGGCGACCTATTTTCTGACGCTGCTCGTGGAGCGGGACGAGTTTCTCCTGGCCAATGTCAGAGGTGTTCTGAAAAAACTGCACATCAGCCGCTGAGGGTCACAGATCGAAATGATGAATACGACAGAAAAAAAGCTAGAGGTGCGCTTGGGTGTGACTATCTGGAGCATAGGGCTGAGTTGGACGCGCTGACGGATAGGGTGGTGTATACAGGCCTGATAGACGCATACTTCTACTACCGTTTTGGGCCGCTGGAATACCGCTCAGTGCGGTTTGGGACAGAGGTGCTGGAAAGCCCAACTTCCAGGGGGACGCGGCGGTGAACTACACTGACCGGGAGACGCCCTGGACGCGGATCATTGAGCACAAGTGGTTCCAGTTCAGGAAGGACGATGCAGGCAACGACGCCGAGACGGTGATCAGCCGGGCGTACAGCAGCGAATAGAAGCTTGGGGACGAGCCCTATTATCCGGTGAACTGTGAGAAGAACAGTGCTCTATACGGGCAATACAAGGTATTGGCAGAGCTGGAGAAGGACGTTATATTCGGCTGCCTGCTGGGCGTGTATAAGTATTATGACATGGACCAGGTCATCGCCGCCGCGCTCGAGATGAGTGCAGGGAAACTTCAAGGGCGATAAGGGGAAAACGAACAGAGCTTCATTATTGGAGGTGACGCATGAATACAGCGATTGTTCTTGCGGGCGGCATTGGAGTACGTGTCGGCGCCGGAATACCAAAACAATTCATAGAGGTGCTCGGAAAGCCCATAATGATCTACACGCTTGAGGTGTTTGAAGAAGAACCTTTGATCGATGAGATCGTTTTTGTGTGCGTTGAAACACATATGGAACTTGCCAGAAGCTACATCAAAAAATACGGACTTTCAAAAGTGGCAACATATGTGAAGGGTGGCGTAGATTTTACTCATTCCTGCATAAATGGAATGAGCGCTTTGCGGAATAGGTGCGCTCCGGATGATATTGTGGTTATAACATCCGCAGACAGGCCGTTCATCACGCGGGAGGAGATAGATGATTCTATTGCTGTCTGCCGGGAACACGGCTCCGGTATCGCGGCAAGGGACTGTGCAATATGTATGTTTATGGTCGGGGGGGACAGAACGCATTCAAGCAACTATCAGCGAGACAATCTGGTCCAAATAGCCACGCCGTGGACATTTCGTTATGGACCGCTGATGGAAGCCCTTGACAGGTATGACGCAGGTAAACTGCCTTCCTGCGAACCCTATCCTCCGGCGATCTTCACTGCCGCAGGCAACAAGGCCTATTTTTCGCACGCAAAGCCGGGAAATATCAAGATCACAGAAAAAACAGATGTTGCTTTGATGGAGCAACTCATAAAGGAGAGACAGAGAAATGAATCAGGAAAGCTTTGAAATGATGAAAAAAGGCGTATCAGAGAGCGGCGTAGTTCCTCCTGAACTTGCTGAATACCGTGTTGATAATGCTGTGATCCTTGCGGCCGGCGTTACAAAGGAAACGATCTACGCACCGCCAAAAGGGCTGTTTCTTATTGATGGCGTTCCTATCATTGAACGCCAGATTTGTCAGTTAAAGGAAGCTGGGATCCATGAGATTTATATCGTGGTTGGCTATAAAAAGGAGATGTACTTCTATCTGGAGGAGAAGTACGGCGTCAAGCTGATCGGAAATCCCCGCCTTGATAAGAACAACATATACTCTCTGTATCTGGCAAGGGACCATTTGAAAAACAGCTATGTCTGTGCGTGCGATTACTATTACAAAGAAAACCCGTTCTCCCCCTTTGAATTCAGAGCGTATTATGCCACTGCATACTTTTCTGACGCCAGCAAGAAGTTCGTTGTCAAGACCAACCACAAGGGGAGGATCATTGACCTTCTGCCTGGGGCCCCGGAAGGGGAGTGCATTCACGGTATAGCGTATTTTGACAAAGAGTTTTCGACCTCCTTCGTAGAGTTCATGGAAGAAGAAATCGATGAGTACCGTGTCGAGGCGTTATTCTGGCAGGAGTTTTTCGCACGCCACATTGACGATTTGGATCTTTATGCCAAGCATTGCGAACAGAGCGCGGTTTTGGAATTCAACGATCTGAGAGCCTTGAGATCGATAAACCTACTTTTTGTTGACAGCATAAGCACACAGATTGTAAGGAATATCTGCAGGGAACTTTTATGTAATGAAGAAGATATAACATACGTTGATGTTCTTGACGCGGGTCACTCCAACACTACTTTTAAGGTCGTCGCAAAGGGCAAAGACTATGTTTACCGCTATCCAGGCGTCAGCGGAAAGTACATTTTCAATAAAGAACGGGAGGTTTTTTTGAACAAGCTCGCGAAAAAGCTGGGTATTGATAATACGCTGTTATTCATCGATGGGAGCGGTCATAAACTGTCGGTGTTCGTCCACAATGCCCATCCTCTTGATCCGAACAATAGAGATGAGATCCGAGCGCTGGGAAGGCTGGTGCGAACGCTTCACGACTATGATGTCTCTGATGAGGAAAAGGAAAAGTATGCGTTCGACCCGCTGGTAGAGGCCGACCGGCTGCTTCGTTCGTCATGCGTGAGCAAGGACAATCTTTTTGAAGTGTTCAGGGATATTCGGGCAGCCGTTCATAAAATCAGTGCGGCGCTGGAGGGAGACCATTTCAGAAAAGCGATATGTCATGGTAATTTGAACTCCAACAACTGTCTTATTACCGATCATTCCTTCGACCTTATCGACTGGGAGGCCTCTGGATATTACGACGTCGCTTATGACTTTCCTTTTCTTGGGAACTACGATTTCAGAGAAGAAGACCTGCGGACCTATCTTGGAGGGTATTTTGACCGGGAGCCTACAGAGGATGAATACCGCCACTGGCTCTGCTGCCGGGCGATCCAATACTGGTATTACACCTGCTGGGCGATCTATAAGGAAAGCGTGAACGAAGACTGCGGCAATCTTCTGCTTGTCTTTTATGAGGACTGCAAAAAGGCAGTGGCTCTCGCGCAGCGGTACATCGAGTTCAGGTGAGATGAATAAGTCCGTGATCGTATAGCGAGACCTAAATTTAATTCACTAAAGGAGAAATGTTGTGAAGCTTTGGTTTTTGAACACTGGCTATTTGGAAACAGATAAAAACAATGTCGTTGGATGCAGTGTCATCGGCACATACAGCCATCCGCACATTCAAAACGAGTGGATCAAACTGCCGGTCATGGCGTTCCTCCTTGAAACAGAAGACGGCTACATCCTCTATGACACGGGCAGCAACCCGGATGCGATGAAGGGGTATTGGCCGAAGAATCTGCAGGAGATCTATCCGCTTTACCAGAAGGCGGAAGAACGTTTGGCGGACCAGCTCGCTCTTTGCGGCGTGAAACCGGAAGATATAAAGAAGGTCGTCATTTCTCACATGCATTTAGATCATGCGGGCGGCCTGTACCTGTTCCCGCACGCGGATATTTATGTTCCGAAGCAGGATTATGAGTATGCGCAGGTCATGGTCCATAAAAATCCAGATCCCGCACTGCATGGCGGGTATGTCAAAGCGGACTGTGAGGCGCCGGCCAACTATGTTTTGGTCGACCACGATATGGAACTGGCGAAGGGCGTTGAATTGATCTGCCTGCCGGGGCATACGCCGGACCTGTTGGGCGTTGTTGTCCATCTTGACAGCCAGACGATCATCCTGCCGCAGGATGCGGTCTACACGACGGAAGTTTACGGGCCGCCCGCTAAGGGCTCAGGTCTGTGCTATGACAGCGTCAGCTATTTCAGATCCATTGAGAAAATTAGAGGGCTTCAGAAGCTGTACAACGCCTTGGTCATCCCGGCTCATGACTGGGAGTTCAGCAAAACCATTCGCTTTGCCCCTGATTTTTACGAGTGATGAGGTCCTCTGGCCAGGATGCCCCTGAACAAGAAAGATGATATGGACGAGCAGATCCTGATAACGAATATCCAGCGCTTTTCCCTGCATGACGGTCCGGGGATACGCACGACCGTGTTTTGTAAGGGCTGTGGAGTGCGCTGCCCATGGTGTGCCAACCCTGAGAATTTGGAGCCAAGACCGGAGGACTATGTGAAGGACGGCGTGCCGGGAACATACGGTCGGTATATTTCCTGTGAGGAGTTGGTCCGGGAGGTCATGAAAGACGAGCTGTTCTATCGCCAGCGCGGCAGTGGAGAGGGTCTGGACGGGTTGCCAGGAGGCGTGACCTATTCCGGGGGGGAGCCGCTTTTGCAGGCAGACAGACTGGAGCCGGTGTTTCGCGCGCTGAAAGAAGCGGGCATACACCAGTGCGTGGAGACGAGCCTTTTTGTTCCGGAAGAGCGGCTGGATCTGGCGATGCGATACATCAACTTGTTCTATGTGGACATCAAGATACTGGACGAAGAACGGTGTAAGGCCATTCTGTATGGGGATCTGGAACAGTATTTGATCAACGTGGGAATACTTTTTTCCGCAGAAAAGCCGATAGTTTTTCGCATCCCGGTCATTGGAGGCTTTACCGACAGCGCGGAGAACCGCAGAATGGTCATAGAGCTGATAAAACAATACAGTCCAATGAAGGTGGAACTGATTAAGGAACACAATTTGGGACAAAGCAAATACATCTCCCTTGGAAAGTCGCCGCTGGAACTGCATACGGTGACAGACGAGTTTATGGAACAGTATAAAGACGCAGTGGTAAAGACCGCGGGCGTGCCTACGGAAGCCTGCAAGATATAGGGAACAGTTGAAATGAGATATGACTATTTGATAGTCGGCGCCGGCCTGTATGGCGCCGTATTTGCCCAGCAGGCGAAGGCCGCGGGCAAGTCTGTGCTGGTCGTGGACAAGCGGCAGCATATCGCAGGGAACGTGTATACGGAGGATGTGGAGGGTATCCATGTACATAAATACGGCGCCCACATCTTCCATACAAACGATAAGCGCGTCTGGGACTATGTGAATCAGTTCGCCATATTTAACCGATTCACCAACAGCCCAGTGGCCAATTATAAGGGAGAGCTGTATTCACTGCCGTTCAACATGTACACCTTCAATAAGATGTGGGGCGTGGTGACGCCGGAGGAGGCGGCGGCGAAGATCGACGAGCAGCGGAAGGCCGTCGGTATCACAGAGCCAAAAAACCTGGAGGAACAGGCCATCTCCTTAGTTGGCACCGACATCTATGAAAAGCTGGTGAAGGGCTACACGGAAAAGCAGTGGGGCCGGCCCAGCAGGGAGCTTCCTGCCTTCATCATCAAGCGACTGCCGGTACGGCTGACTTTCGACAACAACTACTTCAACGCCCTCTATCAGGGCATCCCCGTTGGCGGTTACACGAAGATGGTGGCCAATATGCAGGAGGGTATAGAGGTGCGCCTCGGTGTGGAGTACTTGGCGCACAAGGTTGAGCTGGACGCGCTGGCGGAGAAGGTGGTGTATACTGGTCCGATCGACGCCTACTTCGGCTATGAGCTGGGGGCGCTGGAGTATCGCTCTGTGCGATTCGAGACCGAGGTGCTGGATAAACCTAATTTCCAGGGGAACGCGGCGGTGAATTACACGGACCAGGAGACGCCATGGACACGGATCATTGAACACAAGTGGTTCCAGTTTGGCAAGGACGATGACGGAAACGATTTGTCCAAGACGGTGATCAGCCGGGAGTACAGCAGCGAGTGGCGGCCAGGTGACGAACCCTACTACCCCGTGAACGACGAAAGAAACAGCACCCTGTACAGGCAGTACAAGGCGCTGGCAGAGCGGCAAAGGAACGTCATATTCGGAGGCCGCCTGGGCGAGTATAAGTATTACGATATGGATCAGGTCATTGCCACCGCGCTGGATGTGAGTGAGCGGGAACTGAAGAGATGATCTGAAGATATCTTTGCTGATATGAGTCGCTGGTGACCCATTCGCCAACAACCCCCGATATACGCGATATCAATATTCTTTTGTGGCATCTGCATATGGTACCTTGCTAAAAAGAGACCAATGAAATATGCGGGTGATAGCAGGATAATTGAGATAAACTTCCTGAAGTACATATCATGGTGTACACCTCATGTTCTCGTTTGAATTCTGACGAAAGAAGTGTGACTCCATAAGGAAATACTATTGGTATGCGTTGAAGAAAGTTACCCACGACAGCATCCTCCATACCAGAACTACTGTACTGAAAATCAGTCAGGAACAGATGTCTGCAAAGCTCCACATGAGCGTCAGGTCCTATGCCTATCTGGAAAGCGGCGCATCCTACTGCAGCGCGCTCACGCTGATGCTCTATTTTCTCTTCTACTGCCCGGATGTATCTGAATTCTTATCAGGGCTACGGGCAGAGTTCGAGAAGGTGGATGAGGCAGCATGAGAGTAAAGAAGCCGGTCTGGTCAAGACAAGTTGAGATCATTCCACGATCGCTTTACAATCTTCTGCTACTCTCAGCAGGGTTTCGATTGGCAAACCAGTCGTTGAGGTAATGTCTTTTCACACTGTATTTGGAGATGATACCTATTACCATGTATGTCCCGCCTGCCATGTGACATTGGAGCGGGAGTTCATGTCCTACTGTGACCGCTGTGGGCAGCATCTGGATTGGAGAGGGTACAAAAGCGCGAGGGTCATCTTTCCTGGCCGACATTGATCCGCAAACGATCATAATGTGAGGTTCACTGCCGTAATCATTCCAAAAGCACAGAACAGCATCCCACACAATGCGGGTACAAACAAAAGGCTGCGAGAGATCGCAGCCTTTGTCATTGGAGATGGAAAACCAGGGGTTATGCCCGTGGCTCAAAGAAGCCCATTGCGCCAATTTTTGATTATCCGTGTATAAATGGAAAACGGGCACTTTTGTGAATATCCGTGTAAATTTGAGCTATCCGTGTAAAATTGGTGCAGAGGGCTATTTTGGCCAAAAGTAGCTCAAAACAGCATAGTATAAAATTGGTGCACTTTGGGCCTGTGAAACGACGCTGCAAAAGGAAAACCGACGCAGATAATGAAAGACACCCCCGAATAACGGGGATGTCTTTCATTTGGTTGCACGCCACACAATCTCCAGTGCGACGTGATAACGTGGTGGAGACGAAGGGATTCGAACCCTCGACCTCTCGGATGCGAACCGAACGCTCTCCCAGCTGAGCTACGCCCCCATATTGTCGATTTATTCAGTTTTAGATGTGAACGCTATGCCTAGCGGAGTGGTCGCTCAAAACTGCCAGCTCTTACAAGAGCCTCCTCCCAGCTGAGCTACGCCCCCACGAGTTTCCAATATTTTCAAATTTTGCTGCCAGGGATGCGAACCGGACGCCAGAGCGTTCGAGCTACGCCCCTCGCAGCCGCTAGAGCATTATACCACAAATTCGGGATTTGTAAAGTCCCCCTTGATAAAAATCGGGCCATGGCGTATAATACCCGCAGGAGCTGTACTAGTCGGGGAGCCAGCGGTGCCCTGTACCCGCAATCCGCTATAGCGGGGACGAACTCCTGCCCCCGGATATCCGGTGTATCGCCTGACCGCGGCAAGTAGCGTTGAAGGCTTGGTCTTGCGCAACGGACGCCTGTGAACCATGTCAGGCGGGGAACCGAGCAGCATTAAGCGGAATCGTCCGTGTGCCGCGAGGTCGCTGGGTCTGAGCCAACTACGGCGGTAACGGATGGATCGGGTATACAAAGGCAGGTGTACGGCTCTTTTAATATTCGTTTGAAAGGAGCAGGCTCCTTTCAAACGAGAGAGATGCGGCTCACATACGCGCACTCGCTGCGCTCGCACACTTTGTGAGCCGAGAAGAATGATTTCCGAGGTACACGCCCTCGGAAATCATATCCAATTTTATTCGCGTCTGCGGACGCGAACTCTGCGAGGCTGGAACAAAGAGCTGACGATGTACCAAGCGTTGTACAGAAAATGGCGGCCGCTGACTTTTGACGATGTGGTGGGCCAGGAACATATCACCAGCACGCTGAAGCGGCAGGTGGAGACGGGAAGGCTTTCCCACGCCTACCTGTTCAGCGGCACCCGGGGCACGGGCAAGACCACCTGTGCCCGCATTTTGGCGCGGGCGGTGAATTGCGAGCACCCGGTGAACGGCAACCCCTGCAACCAGTGCGCCTCCTGCCGGGGCATCCTGGACGAGAGCATCCTGGACGTGGTGGAGCTGGACGCGGCCAGCCACAACGGCGTGGACGACGTGCGGGCCCTGCGGGACGAGGCGGTGTTCTCGCCCGCCAGCGTGAAAAAACGCGTGTACATCATCGACGAGGCCCATTCCCTGGCCACGTCCTCCATGGCGTTCAACGCCCTTTTGAAGATACTGGAGGAGCCGCCGGAGCACGTGATGTTCATCCT
>CANRNF010000003.1 GCA_947631865.1 uncultured Oscillospiraceae bacterium
TGCGGGCATAGCTCATTTGGCAGAGCGCCACCTTGCCAAGGTGGAGGTAGCGAGTTCGAATCTCGTTGCCCGCTCCACGTCAGAACGGTTCTGAAGATTCGAGGTCCTGGCAGGCCAGGCCCCCTCATCGGTCAGAACCGTTCTTCCTTTTTCCCACGGAACCCACTTCGTTGGGCTTCCGTGGGAGCCCTGCAGCGTCAGAACTGTTCTGAGGATTCGAGGTCCTGGCAGGCCAGGCCCCCTCATCGGTCAGAACCGTTCTTCCTTTTTCCCATGCGACCCGTTTCACTGGGCTCGCATGGGAGCCCTGACAAGTTTGTTGCCGCTGCGCGGCGATTTGAAAAAGATTACGGGAGGGGACGGTATGAGCACACGGGAAGAGAATATCGCCCGGCTGGGGGCGGCGCTCCGGGAGGCCGAGGCGGTGGTCGTGGGCGCGGGAGCGGGCCTGTCCACCTCCGCAGGGTTCGTCTACACCGGCGAGCGGTTCCAAAAGTACTTCGGCGACTTCGCCCGGAAGTATGGCTTTCAGGACATGTACTCCGGCGGCTTTTACCCCTTTGACAGCCCGGAGGAGTACTGGGCCTATTGGAGCCGGTATGTCTACATCAACCGCTACATGGACCCGCCCAAACCGGAGGTGTACGGCGGCCTGCTGGCCCTGGTGGGGGACAAGGACTATTTCGTTCTCACCACCAATGTGGACCACTGCTTCCAGAAGGCGGGGTTTGACAAGGAGCGGCTTTTCTACACCCAGGGGGACTATGGCCTGTTCCAGTGCAGCGAGCCCTGCCGCCAGGAGACCTTCGACAACGAGGCCGCCGTCCGGCGGATGGTGGATGAGCAGCGGGACATGCGGGTCGCTTCTGAGCTGGTTCCCAGGTGCCCTCACTGCGGCCGGCCCATGACTATGAACCTGCGGGCGGACGACAAGTTCGTGGAGGACCAGGGCTGGCACGCCGCCGCCCGGCGGTATGAGCGGTTCCTGCGGAGGATAGGGGATAAGCGGGTGCTCTTCCTGGAGCTGGGCGTGGGCTACAACACCCCGGGCATCATCAAGTACCCCTTCTGGCGCATGACGCAGGAAAACCCCAGGGCCACATACGCCGTGGTCAGCCACAGCAAGGCCTTTGCCCCGGAGGAGATCGCCCGGCAGTCCATCTGCATCAACGGCGACGCGGGGAGCGTGCTCCACGCCCTGGTATGAGACAGAACGCAAAAAAGCGGGCGCAGGATGCGCCCACCAAAATAAGTTCACGGCTGCCGTGTTCTCGGCAGCCGCTTATTTGTATTTTGCCTTCAGATACGCCGCGTAGTCCCGGAGGCTGGCCAGGGCCTGCTTGGGGAGGCCGGCGGGCAGGCGGATCACGGCGGCGGAGGCGTCATAGGGGCGGGGGTCGTCCGTCAGACCCAGCAGGTAGTCCACCGACACGCCGAAGTATTCCGCGATGGCGATCTTGATGGCGTCCGAGGGCTCGTTTTTCTCCCGCTCATAGGCGGAGACGGAGTGCTTATTGATCTTCAGCGCCGCCGCCAGCTGGGTCTGGGTCAGCCCGGCGTCCTTCCGAAGGTCTATAAGCCGTTCTCCGATCATGGCGATAGCCCCCCTTTCCGCTGCCTATGAACTGATTATAGAGGATAAATCTACAACTCCTGAAATTATTGACAAATTAATCCAAAAATGCTAACTTGTAGATAAATCATCGGCTGAGAAAGTCGGGCAATATTGGGAAAATATTACATTTCGTTGTTGCGCGGCAGGCCTAAGTATGATATAAAGGTATCCTAATACTCTTTGGGCCGGAGACGGCCCGCCGGTGATCGCCTATGGGAGGTTTATCTATGAAGTCGACGATGAAGAGACTGCTGGCGCTGGCGCTTTGCCTTGTGATGCTGGGCGCCCAGCTGGGCATGACGTCCGGGCCGGAGGCCGACGGCGGGGAGACGGTCGTCTCGCCGGCGTTCGTGCCGGAGGAAGCCGCGCCCGCGGAGGAGGCGTATGAGGATATCGCGCCCGCGGCGCCGGAAGCGGAAGTATACGAGGAGCCGGCGCCTGTGGAGGATACATATGATGAGCCGGCGCCCGCGGCGCCGGTGGAGCTCGAGGAGGAGGCCGCGCCTGTGGAGGAGGCGGCCGATGTCCCCGTGGCCGCGGCGGAGCCGGCGATCATTTCGGATTTCGACTATGCCGAGAAGTATCCGCTCGTCATGGAGAAGGGTTATGTACAGCCTGACAACACCATGTGGATCACACTGTCATCCAAATCCCCCGTAGAAGATCTATCGCAATGTGAGATCACATTGCAATGCCCTGCCGGAGCCCAGGCGCCGCAGATAAACTTTACCGGCAATAATTCCGGCAATGGTTATAAACAGGCATACTGGACCTTTAGCAAGGATTCTATCAAGGAAGGCGAATACACCGTCACCATCAAAGAAAATGCCGAGGGGGCACCGTCGGCAACAGCGACGCTCAAGGTGTACAAGGTGACGTTTAACGCCGGGGAAGGACACGAGATCGAAGGCGGGGCGGGAAAGACGCATTACGGCTCGACGGACAGCCGCCTGCCCTACAACTTTGACATTGGAGAGCCTACCGCCGCCGAGTCGGCCCCGTTCGTCGGCTGGGCAGCGGAAGAAGGTAAGATCAACTACAGTGAGACCGCCTCCACTGTGGGAGGCCTGACACGGGACGATAGAAATTTCACGTGCACCGCCTATGCGGCCTATGGCGTGAAGAGGAATAAGCACCTGGTTGTCTCTAGCGACCCAAGCGGTGATAACGGGACCAATCCAGGCGGCACGATCGATCTGGGCACGGTGGAGTACGGTACGACCACGCCCACGACGCTGTATATCGTAAACGATGGAAATGTGAATTATGGCGAGGTCTCTGTCACCAACGGCTTCTCCCATTTCCTCGTGCCAAAGTTGGAAGGCGGCGCGAGCGGCGCCCCGCTCCCTGTGGAGGGAAAGTGGACCCTTACGCTGACGCCCAAGGAAAACTTGAAGGTCGGCAGCTACTCGGGCACCTTGCAGGTGCGGGGCGACGGCGCGATCAACCTGTATACGGTCAAGCTGGAGGTCACGAAGCAAAGCGTGCAGATAAAGGCCTCTAACGTCACAAAAGAGTACGGCCAGACAATAACAGCCGATCAAGTAACGCTCACAAAGGACGGCGAGGCGTACACGCTGGAGGATGGCCTGACCCTCGACAGCGTCGGCTTTGCCGCCGGCGCCCAGAAGGGCACCTACGACTATGCGCTCAAGGGAGAGTGCCCGCAGCATGATGTGCAGTTTGTCGATGACAACGGACATGTCACCGTGGAGAAGGCCGACGTGGTCGGGGTCGATATAAACGCGCCCGAGATGAAGGTGGGTGACAAACTGAGCGCCTGCAAGCCCAGCGGCACGTTCTGGAATGAGTTTCACCAGGAACAGTACGGCTGGGAGGTGACCGGCGAGTTCAAGTGGGACGAAGGCGATGATGTGACGCTGGAGGAACCAGGCAGCATGCATGCGTGGACGTTCACGCCCTCGGATGACAATCACAACGAGCTGCATGGCAAGACCCAGGTAAAGGTCACGGCGAAAAAGCCCACCACCATCCAACTGGTGCAGGAGGAGACCTTCGTCTATGACGGCCAGGCGCACGGCCTGCAGTTCCGGATCCGGCCCCATGAAGACCCAGAACTTCCCGCCGACACGCGGCAGGTCACGGTGACTTATAAACTTGGTGACCAGGAAGTCGAACGGCCGGTGGACGCTGGTACATACGACGTTACAGCGGAGGTGGAGGAGGATAACACATACGACGGATACGTGTGGACCGGCAAGATGACCATCGAACCGCGGCCGGTCCAGGTCAGTGTCTCCTGCGCCGGCAAGACATACGACGGCACGGACAATGTGGACGTCAGCAATATAACGGCCAATGTCACCAACAAGGTGAACGGGAATGACGTTACAGTCACCGTCTCCGGCAGGTATCTGGACAAGAACGTTGGCTCCAAGAACGTCGCCGTCACATTGGTGAGCCTGTCCGGCGCAAGGGCGAAAAACTACCGTATCCCCGATAACAATATCGTGTACACCACGGCGACGATAACAGCAAAGGAGATCACCTCCATCACACCGGTGGGGGGAACGGCCCTGACCAAGCGTTATGGCGAGACCCTGGCGCTGATGCCGGAACAGTTTACAGTGGCGGGCCTGGTCACGGGCGAGAGCGTGCATGACGCGGGGCTTGAGCTGTCCAGCGACGGCACAGGACCTGAGGCGAAGGTGGGCGATCACACCATCACCGCCACGGTCCACAGCGGTAACTATAAGCTTGGGAGCGGGGCCGGCAATGCCGGCACGATCACGGTCCAAAAGGCCGATGTGACGCCGCGCCTGGTCACAGCCGGCCAGGGGAAGAAGGGCAATCTGCTGAGCTCTGTCACCATCACCGGCGAGTTCGTGAACGCGCACAACAACGCGATGACCGTGGACGGCAAGATCGTGTGGACCAACGAGGGGCAAACGCTGCCTGAAGGTCAGGAGACATGCACCGCCGATTGGACGTTCATGCCCAATGATACAGATAATTATAACGGCAAAACAGGACAAGCATCCATCACCCTGTCGGACAAGACGCCTGTCCAGATCCAGGGCATTTCGCCCGTGACGACGGAATACAGCGGCGGACAGCAGAAGTACCCTGTGGAAGGTCTGAGGACTATCCCCAGTGAGGCCGCCGTGACGGTGGAGTACAAAAAGCAGATCGACTTGGCAAAGCAGGCCATGCTCATGTCGGTAGGCGAAGCGTGGACGCTGGAAGAGCCCAAGGACGCGGGAATATACGACGTGCGCCTGACCGCTGTGCCTGCCTATAAGGAGGAGTACGCGGCCACCTCCGTGCAGACCACGTTCACCATCACCAAGGCCAAACCCGACGTCAGCGGCCTGGGGACGGCTGCGGCAAAGCAGGGGACCGCGCTGGCCAACGTGGCAATGAAGGCGCCCACGGGCGTCAGGGGCGAGACACTTACCGGCAGTTTTATATGGGCCGCAGGGGACACGGCCGTGGTGGAGAAGGACGGCCAGGAATACCACTGGACCTTCTATCCCGGTGATCCGAACTATGAATCGGTCACCGGTTCGACGACGATCACGCTGACGGACGACGCCCGCAAAGTCAGCGCTCAGGTGTTCAATCTGCCCGAGGGCGACTACGCGCTGGTGGACGTGGAGGCGTCGGGTCTGAAGCCGGGCGAGACGGTCATGTTCTATAAGGATAAGAACGGGGAGACCGCTGTCGGCGTGGCGACTGTGTCCGGAGAGGGCAAGGTGCGCGTGGAGCTGAATGCGGACGCGCTGAGCGCCAGCGGCGGAACACTCTGGGCGAAGATCACCAGCAGCGTGAAGCACACCGCCACCCCGGTAACCTATCTTCCGGAGATCGGATTCACGGCGGAGCCCTTCACGACGTACACCCAGAGCGCCATGACCTTCACCGCGAGCAAGTCCCACAGCAGCTACACGGCGACAGAAATGAAGATCGAGGGGGATGGCCTGGAGGCCGATGCCATAAACGCCAATTCCCTGACCGCATCGATCAAGGGCAAGCAAGCGGGGTCCACGACGATGACGGTCACGGTCACCTTTGCTCACCCCGACAGCAGCGTTTCTGAGACGATCAGCATATCCAAAGTCGTGCCCGTCACGGTCCTGGAGGGCGCGTATGTGCCGCCCAGCAGCGGCGGCAGCAGTGGCGGTGGCGGCGGGTTCACCCCCGACCCCAGCCCTGTGCCCAGCGCCAGCCCTGAACCCAGCGTGAGCCCCGAGCCTGGCACGAGCCCTGAGCCCAGCGTGAGCCCAGAACCCGGCACGTCTCCTGCCCCGGAGCCGGTGCCGCCCGAGCCGCCCGCTTCCGGCGACGGTTGGAGTTGGTCTGAAGACGGCGAGTGGTATTACTACGAGAACGGCGATCTGGTGAAGAACGAGTGGCGGGCCGACGGCGGCAATTGGAACGTCCTGGGCAGCGACGGCAGGCTCCTGAGCGGCCTTACCAATGTGCAGCTGGGCCGGTCCGACGACGGCTGGTACTACCTCAATCCGGTCCATGACGGCACCTTCGGCGCGGTCCTGTCCGGCTGGCGGGCCGTGGGCGGAAGCTGGTATTTCTTCAACGATAAGCACGACGGCGCCTACGGCAGGATGCTGTCCGGCACCTGGAAGGGCGGCGGCAACACTTGGTATTACCTGGGGGCCGACGGAAAGATGCTGGAGGGCCTGGTGTACGTGGACACCGACCGGTATGACGAGGGGCTGTATTACTTCAATACGACCCATGACGGCACCTTCGGCAAGGCGCTGGTGGGATGGCGGCTCATCGACGGCAGCTGGTACTACTTTGAGCCCCGTCACAACGGCCTGTACGGCAGAGGCTACCAGGATGGCTGGCACAGCATCGGCGGGAAATACTACTATTTCTATGACGACGGAAAGATGGCGGCCGATGCAGTCGTGGACGGTTATCAGATCGGCGCGGACGGTGCGCGCGGCCAGAAAGTGAACGAATAATAAAGCGGGCTCCCGGCCATTCGGCCGGGAGCCCATCCTATGAAAAAGGCCCCGTCAGGGGCCTTTTTATCTGTCTTATTTTCCACTTCCAACCAGGTCCTCGCCGATGCGGTACACGTCGCCGGCGCCCACGGTAAGGACCAGGTCGCCGGGCTGGATGCTGGCCCGGAGGATAGTCTTGATCTCGTCAAAGGTGGGCCGGAAGATGCTGTTGGGTATCTCCTTGGCCAAGTCCGCCGAGGATATGCCCAGGGTGTTGGTCTCCCGGGCGGCGTATATCTCCGCCAGGACAGCCAGGTCCGGCCGCTGGAGCTGCGCCACGAAGTCGTGGAACAGGGCGCGGGTCCGGGAGTAGGTGTGAGGCTGGAAGACCACGATGGTCCGCTTGTAGCCCAGAGGCTCCACTGCGTCCAGCAGGGCTTTCAGCTCCCCGGGATGGTGGGCGTAGTCGTCGTAGATATCCGCGCCGTTGAACTTGCCCTTGAACTCAAAGCGCCGGTTGGCGCCCCGGAAGCCGGCCAGACCGTAGGTCACGGCGGTGGGGGACAGCCCTAAGGTGATGGCGGCCGCAGCCGCGGCCAGGGCGTTTTTCACATTGTGGATGCCGGGCACCCGCAGCTGCAGGTGGGCGAAGAGCTTGCCCTGATAGAGCACGTCGAAGTCCGTCTGGGCCCCGTGGGGCACGATGTTCACGCCCTGTACGTCCGCCTCGGGGGTGAGGCCAAAGGTCATCATGGGCCGGTCCAGGTACTTGAGCGCGTCCATGGTGTTGGCGTCGTCCCGGTTGGCGATGACCATGCCGTCGGGAGGCACCAGCCGGGCGAACCGCCGGAAAGAGGTCTTTACCGCCTCCAGGTCCGCGAAATAATCCAGGTGGTCCGCGTCGATGTCCAGGACCACGGCGATGGTGGGGCAGAAGGAGAGAAAGCTGTCGTAGTACTCGCAGGACTCCATGACGATGGTGTCCCGGCCGCCCACCCGGTGGCCCGCGTGGAGCAGGGGGAGGGTGCCGCCGATCATGACGGTGGGGTCCTTCTCCGCCGCCATGAGGATGTGGGTGCACATGGAGGTGGTGGTGGTCTTGCCGTGGGTGCCGGCGATGCACAGGGCGTTTTTGTAGTACTTCATCATCGTGCCCCATGCCTGGGCCCGCTCAAAGACGGGGATGCCCATGGCCCGGGCCTGCATGACCTCCGGGTTGTCGTCCCGGGCGGCGGCGGTGCGCACCACGAAGTCGATGGCGTCGGTGATGTTCTCAGCCCGGTGGCCGATGTTCACATGTACGCCCAGACTCTCCAGATGTATGACCTTGTCGCTGCGCTGTATGTCGCTGCCGGAGATGACAAGGCCCGCTCCGTGCAGCACCTCGGCCAGGGGCGACATGCTCACGCCGCCGATGCCGATGAGGTAGCCCCGCTTGCCGCGGTGCAGATAATCGTCGAATGATGCCGTCATGATGTTCTTCTCCAAAGCCCGTTGCCGGGAAAGTTGATATAGTATATTCTGCGAAAAAGGATTTTACAAGTGTCCAGCGCAAAACAAGGCCCGGCGGTCACCGGGCCTGGGGTTTGACGATTCAGGTGTCGCTGGGGGTGGTGGGAGGCTGATAGTTGGGCGTTTCCTGGCTCACGGCGGCGGGAGCGGCCTCGTAGTAGACAGCGGGAGCGGCAGCCGCGGCGGCCTCCGCCTTGGCGGCGCCGCGATTGCGCACGGCCACCAGGATCACGGTGATCACGTCCAGCGCGCCGTTGACGCAGAAGGCGATGCCAAGAAACAGCATGGCGTTGAGAAAATCGCTCTCGCCCATGCCGATGAGCACGCCAAAGCTGTCCACCAGACCCATGGTCATCAGAACGCCCAGTGCGATGCCCAGGGCACTGGTGAGAAGGGCCGCCCACCAGCCGGAGAAATGCATCCGGGCCAGGTCCAGGGCATACTGGAGCTTGATGACGCCGTCTGCCGCGATGAGCACGCCGAGAGCGGTCACGATCATGCGCAGGGAGATGCTCAGGCCGATGGCGTCCGGCCGGCAGCTGGCGATGAGGACATATACGCCCGCCGCGAGAAGCATGGCCCCCAGGGCGAACTCCGAGCGGTACACGCCGCTCACCGGCTTGCGGATGAAGTAGATGAGCACGTACACCAGGCCGATGGCGCAAAGGAGACCGCCGATGGTGTAGCCGCAGTAGTTGAACATGAAGTAGGGCTGGGCCAGAAACACCACGCCCAGCGCGACGCACACGATGGCCGCGATGGTGAGGTTACGGATGGGGTTGGTGAGCACGCCGCTCTTTCTCGCGGCCTGCTCCTCCGCTCCGGTCTTGTTCTTGTCCATGGGTCCGTCCTTTCCGGACCGGCGCGCGAGAGCCGTCGGTTCTCAGTGGATTCCAAGGTATTTTACCATATCCGCCCCGGCCTTGTAAAGCACCAGTTGGCCCGTGCGGGTGCCCAGGAAACGGCGAAAACGCCCATATCCGGAAGGGTCCGGCAGATTTTTAAACGATTTGTAAATGTTCTGTGTCCCATGTTGCCCGCTGGGGCGGGGATGTGGTATCATTGGCAAGATATATGATCGTATTAAATATTTAAAACTATTTGTGCTCACGCGAGGTAGTCTGTATCATGTCAAAGTTCAGTGTCCGCAAGCCTTTGACCATATTCGTGGCGGTGATCGCCGTCATCATCCTGGGGGTCGTGGCGTTCACGCGCATGACCCCGGACCTGCTGCCCAATATGGACTTTCCTTACGTGATGATCATGACTACCTACCCCGGCCAGAGCCCGGAGATCGTGGAGGCGGAGATCACCCGTCCCCTGGAGCAGAGCATGGCTACCCTGGACCACATCAAGGAGGTCACCTCCAACTCCAGCGAGAACTACTCCCTCGTGATCCTGGAGTTTGAGGAGTCCGTGAACATGGACACCATCGGCGTGGACATCCAGCAGAACATCAGCGCCCTGCAGGGGACGTGGGACGATACGGTGGGCGCGCCCTACGTGCTGAAGGTGAATCCCTCCGTGCTGCCCATCGCCATCGCGGCGGTGTCCAAGGACGACATGGATATCACGGAGCTGTCCGACTTCATGGACGAGACCATCGTGCCCAAGCTGGAGGGCGTCACCGGCGTGGCCCGGGTGACTACAAGCGGCTCCATCTACCGGCAGATGAACGTGGTCATCAGCCAGGAGAAGATAGACGATGTGAACCGGCGCATGGCCGACGCTGTAAACAGCAAGCTGGACGACGCCAAGGCGGACCTGGAGGACACCAAGGCGGAGCTGGACGACGCCAAGGCGGAGCTGGACAGCGCCAAGGAGGAGCTGGACTCCGGCAAGGAGACCCTCATCGGCCAGACCTCTTCCGCCCAGGCGGCCATCTCCGGCCAGCAGAGCCAGCTGGTGGAGGGAAAGCTGCAGCTCCAGAGCCAGATCGCGGAGCTCCAGTCCACCCGAAGCACCATCACCACCGCCCTGGATCAGCTCCAGCAGGCGGAGGACGGCTACGCCCAGGCCGAGGCGGGGCTTTCCCAGCTCCAGGATGAGATAGACTGGATCGACCAGCGGGCCGTGGAGATCAACGAGCTGCTGCCGCCCCTGGAGGAGGAGATGGGCTCCCTGTCTGCCCGGGCCGCCGAGCTGCAGGGACTGATAGAGGCCTATACGCCCGGGGAGGGCGTGGAGATATCCTCGGAGGACGGGGAATACCTGGCCCAGCTCCAGGGGGAGCTGGCTGACGTGCAGGCCAGGCTCCAGGCGGACCAGGACCAGATGGTGTCCCTGCAGACGGAGCTGGCCACCGGCCAGGCCACCAGGCCGGCCATGGAGGCCCAGATGCAGCAGGTACAGGCCGGCGTCGACACCCTCGACCAGACCATGGCCGCCCAGGGCATCGAGGGCCGGGAAGGACTGCAGGCAAAGCTGGCGGAGCTGCAGGGCAATCTGGCCCAGGTGGACGACGGCCTTGCCCAGCTGAACGCCTCCCTGGACCAGGTCAACAGCGGCCAGACCCAGCTGAGCCAGGCCATGGGGACCCTGAGTCAGAGCCAGTCCGCGGGACTGCTGGAGATGGCCAACGCCGCCGCCGAGATCAACCGCAACGCGGCCAGTTTGGAAGAGGGCCTGCAGCAGGTGGAGTCCGGCCTGGAGGAGATCGAGGACTCCCGGGCCGACGCCCTGAGCCAGGCGGACCTGTCCGGGTCCATCACCCTGTCCAACGTGGCCCAGATATTGGGCGCCCAGAACTTCTCCATGCCCGCCGGGTATGTGGAGCAGGATGGGATCGACTACATGGTCTCCGTGGGCGACGAGATCGAGAGCGAGGAGGAGCTGGAAAACCTCCTGCTGTTCGACACAGGCGAGGACGGCATCGGCCCGGTGTATCTCAAGGACGTGGCGGATGTTTTCATCACCGATAACTCCGCTTCTGTCTATGCCAAGCTGGGCGGGGACGACAGCGTCATGCTCACCTTCGACAAGCAGTCCAACGCCGCCACCGCCGAGGTGAGCGACGGCCTGCGGGCCCGGTTCGACGAGCTGGAGGAGCAGTACCCCGGCCTGGAGTTCGTCCTGCTGATGGACCAGGGCGACTATATCTACCTCATCATCGACTCCATCATGCAGAGCCTTCTCACCGGCGCGCTGTTCGCGATATTGGTGCTGTTCCTGTTCCTGCGGGATATCCGGCCCACCTTCATCACCCTGGTGTCTATCCCCGTGAGCGTGATCTTTGCCTTCGTGCTCATGTACTTCTCCGGGGTCACCCTGAACATGGTGTCCATGTCGGGCCTGGCCGTGGCGGTGGGCATGCTGGTGGACAACTCCATCGTGGTCATCGAGAACATCTACCGCCTGCGGAGCAAGGGCGCCACGGCGGTCCAGGCGGCGGTGGCCGGCGCCAGGCAGGTGGCCGGGGCCGTCACCTCCTCCACCCTCACCACGGTGTGCGTGTTTTTACCCATCGTGTTCGTCCAGGGCATCACGCGGCAGATCTTCACGGACCTGGCCATTACCATGACCTACGCCCTCATGGCCAGCCTCATCATCGCCCTGACCCTGGTGCCCGCCATGGCCAAGAGCATCCTGAGGACCGAGAAGAAAAAGAAGAAGGACAAGGGCGAAGGCTTCATCTACCGTGGCTATCGGGCCCTGGCCGGCTGGAACCTGCGGCACAAGTGGGTCATCCTGAGCCTGGCGGTCATCGCCCTGGGCCTGTCCGGATGGGCCAGCCTCAACAAGGGCTTCAGCTTCATGCCGGATATCGACATGAATACCGTGAACCTCTCTGTCACCATGCCCGAGGACGCCACCCGGGACGAAGCCGTGGCCGTGGCGGACGAGATCATGGCCCGCATCCAGGACATGCCGGACGTGGAGTACGTGGGCGCCATGATGGGCAGCACCACGCTCCTGGGCATGGGCCAGAGCGGGGACGATATGAACGTGTCCCTGTACGTGGGCCTGCCCGAGGGCCAGTCCGGCGCGGCGGCGGGCCGTCAGATCGTGGATATGTGCGCGGACCTGGACTGCGAGATGAGCTATGATTCCGCCATGATGGATATGAGCATGCTCACCGGCTCCGGCATCACCGTGAACATCTACGGGGAGGACCTGGAGGCCATCCAATCCGCCGCCGCCGACGTGGGCGGGGTCCTGGCCCAGGTGGAGGGCGTCGCCACTGTGGACGACGGCCTGGAGGAGGCCGAGACGGCCTACCACGTGACTGTGGACAAAAACGCCGCCATGGCCAAGGGGTTCACCGTGGCCCAGCTCTATATGGAGCTGTCCGGGGCCATGACCGACTCCGCCACCGCCATGAGCATGGAGATGGACAGCGTCACCGCCGACGTGGTGGTCCAGACCGAGGGCGGCCTCACCATGGACGAGCTCAAAGACTACACCTTCGACTACACCGACCGGGCGGGCGAGAGCGGCACCTTCCAGCTCAAGGATGTGGCGAAGGTGGAGCCCACCGTGAGCCTGGCCACCATCAGCCGCATCGACCAGCGCCGATATATCTCCGTCACCGCTCAGCTGGAGGAGGGGTATAACGTCACCCTGGTCACCGCCGACGCCCAGGATGCCATGGCCGGGATGGACCTGCCCGAGGGCGTGACCTACGAGTTCAGCGGCGAGAACGAGGTGGTCATGGAGGCCGTGAAGGACATGATGCTCATGCTGGCCATCGGCGTGGCGCTGGTGTACTTCATCATGGTGGCCCAGTTCCAGAGCCTCAAGAGCCCCTTCATCGTCATGTTCACCATCCCCCTGGCCTTTACCGGCGGCTTTGCGGGACTGCTGCTGTTTGATATGGACGTGTCCGTGGTGTCCCTCATCGGCTTCGTCATGCTCATGGGCATCATCGTGAACAACGGCATCGTGTTGGTTGATTATGTAAATCAGCTACGGGCCGGCGGCATGGAGCGCCGGGCGGCCCTGGTGGAGGCGGGCGTGACCCGTATGCGGCCCATCTTCATGACCAGCCTCACCACCATCCTGGGCCTGGTGGTCATGGCCATGGGCCAGAACGTGGGCACGTCCCTCATGCAGTCCGTGGCGGTGGTGTGCATCGGCGGTCTTCTTTACGCCACCATCATGACCCTGTTCGTGGTGCCCTGTATCTACGACATCATCAACCGTAAGGAGATCGTGGTCCTCACCGACGAGGATATGGACTTCGACGAACTGTAACACCCCATACAGTTGATACCGCCCCTGCCGGGATGGCAGGGGCGGTTTTGTGTTATGTCGACCTATTTCACGCTGTTGCCGAATTTATCCCATGCTACAGGATGCGACGGGATGCGATTCCTCCAATCTGTATAATTATGTCAACACGCACTTTTCATGGAGGTATGGCGATGACGGCAAGGGTCAGGCAAGCGGACGGGGCAGGAATGCTCAAGGGGGCGCTGCGGCGCAGGCCGGCGCTGAGAAAGCGGCTGGAGGACGGGGCTTCGTTCCTGCTGGGGCTGGCGCTGGGGGCGGGAAGGCTGTTCTCGGGGCCGGGGCCCTTCGGCCTCGCCGCCGTGGCGGCCGCGGGCTGGGAGCTGCGGGGATGGCTGTGTCTGGCCGGCACGGCCGTGGGGTACATACTGGCTGGGGGCCTCACCGTGGGGATACGGTATGTGGCCGCGGCGCTGCTCATCTTCACCGCCGGGTTCGTGACCCAGGGGATGAAGTTCCGGCGGGTCCGGTGGAGCATGCCCTTCCTGGCGGCGGCCCTGGCGGGGCTCACGGGCGTGATCTACGGCCGGACGGCGGCCGGGGGCGTGCCCGGGTCGGTGCGGGTCTTCCTGGAGGTGGTGCTCACAGGGGGCTGCGCCTTTTTGTTCGGCGAGGTTCTGGACAAGCCGGCAAGGGCCACGGAGGCGGATGAGACCCGCCGGGGCGTGGCTGCGGCGGCCCTGGCTGCCTGCGCCCTCATGGGCCTTGTACCGGTGGAGCTGTTTTACACCGCGTCCATCGGCCGGGCGCTGGCCATGACGGCGGTGCTGGCGGCGGGGTTCTGCGGCGGGCCGCTGCCCGGGTGCGCCGCCGGGACGGCCATGGGTCTCGCCATGGACATGGCGGGCGGGGCCGCGCTCTACTATGGGGCGGCCTATGCTTTTGCGGGCCTGGCCGCCGGGGCGCTGTACCGCTTCGGGCGGCTCACCTACACGGTCAGCTTCTGCGCGGCCAACGCGGTGGCGGTGCTCCTGGGCTGGGGCGGGGAGGTGCGGATCTCGGCGCTTTACGAGTGCTTTATGGCGTCGGTGGTGTTCATGCTCCTGCCCCAGGGGTGGCTGACGCCGGTGGGGGCGCTGTTTCGCGTGGGCCGGGGCCGGGGGGAGACCGCCTTCCGGTTCTATCAGGCCCAGCGGCTGGAGCATCTGAGCGCGGGGTTCCGGAAGCTGCACGAGTGCGCTTCCCGGCCCGCGCCGGAGCGGTCCCGCAGGGGGGAGGTCACGTCGGTGCTGGACAGGACGGCGGACGCGGTCTGCCGTGACTGCGCCCGCCGGGAGCAGTGCTGGAAGCAGGACAGCGCTGGCACGGTGAAGACCCTCACGCCCCTGCTGGACGTGATGGTCCGCAAGGGCAGCGTCACCGCCGCCGACGTGCCGGAGGCGTTCCGGCGGCAGTGCGTGCGGCTGGACGCCTTCGTGGGGGCGGTGAACGGAGAACTGCGGGGGCTCATGTACCGGCGGCAGTACCGGGCCCGGCTCCGGGAGGGCCGGGCGGCGGCCTACGGCCAGTTCGTGGACATGGCCCAGGTCATGGAGGAGGCCGCAAAGGAGCTGGGCGGCGCGGCGGGGCCGGACATGGCCGCGGAGCGGCGGCTCATCCGGTATATGAAGGCCAAAGACCTGGAGGGGGTCTGCTCCGTGTTCCGGGACGGCCGGGGCCGTCTCCACGCGGTGATCGAGGGACCGGGGGCGGAGGCTTTGAGTCAGGAGCCGGACTATTTGGAGCGCCTGAGCGAGGTGCTGGGCGTGCGGCTGTGCCAGACAGCGGATGGCGAGGCGGCCCGGATGGCCCTGCGCCAGGCGGAGCCCCTGGCGGTATCCGTGGGCATCGCGTCCCTTAAAAAAGAGGGGGAGAGCGTCTCCGGGGACAAGGGCACCTATTTCAAGACCGACGGCGGGACCCTGTGCGTCATCCTCTCCGACGGGATGGGCAGCGGCGAGGACGCGGCCCGGGAGAGCATGGCCGCAGTGGAGATACTGGAGGAGCTTTTAAAGGCCGGAATGGAGCCGGGGTGCGCCATGCGGCTTTTGAACTCCGCGGCCATGCTGAAAAACGGTGACCAATGGGGCTACGCCACGGTGGACCTGTGCTGCATCGACCTGTTCACCGGGGACACCCAGTTCATCAAATATGGCGCCGCTCCCAGCTATATCAAGACCGGCCGGGCCATCCGGCGGGTGAAGTGCACCAGCCTCGCCGCCGGGATGCTGGCGGGGGAGGAGTCCGCCCCGGATGTGACGCGGATGCGCCTGCGGCCGGGGAACGTGGCCCTCATCGCCTCCGACGGGGTGTTGGCGGAGAACAACGACCAGTGGCTCCGGGACATTCTGGCCTCCGGGGACGAGATGGAGACAAAGGACCTGGCAAGGTCCGCGCTGCGGGCCGCCACTTGCCGGTTCGGCAGCGTGGACGACATGACGGCCCTGGCCATCCGGGTGGAGGAGCGGCAGTGAGCGGGACACGGGTAAAATGGGTCCGGCCCCTGCATAAGACGCCCCGCCGCCGGTTAGACTGGAAACATCGGGAAATGGAGGAGGCTCCAACGATGGTGAAAGGTACGAACCGGCGGGTGGTGGTGGTCAAGTCCCCGGACCCAAGCATATTCGAGGAGGCGATATTCGTCGTCCGGGAGGACCTCTTCCACCGGGGCAACAGCGCCGAGAAGGTGATGAACGAGGCGCGGCGGGCGGCGGGCGCCTATCTGCGCAGCGCCACCGGCCTCAAAAAGCCGCCCATCTGGAGGCGGGCCCGGGCGGGACTGTTCGCAGGCCTCGGGGCGGCTGCCGCAGGCATCGCGTGGCTGGCATTCCGCCTGGTGGGCGTGTAAAAGTATAGCTGACGTGTGTTCGCCTCCCGTCAGCTATAATAATCAACAACGGAGCCCTTGACCGCGGCATGCGGTTTAGGGCTTTTTTGATGTTGCTTTTGGCGGCGGCGGGTGTTAATATCTTCTTATGGATATTGTTTCGGTATTTAATGTGATGCTGACGATGCTGGTCCTGCTCATCGTAGGCGTGGCCGCATCGAAAACGGGCGTGGTGGACGCCGAGACAAACAAGCGTCTCACCAGGTTCGCCATGGCCGTGCCCCAGTGCGCCATCATCCTCTCCAGCGCCATGAACCTGGAGATGGAGATGACGGTGGGGAAGGTGCTGGGCATCCTGGGCGCCGGCGCGGTGATGTACGCGCTGCTTATCGCCCTCGCGTTTCTGGCCCCGCGTATCGCGGGGGTGAAGGGCAGCGACCGGGGCGTGTTCACCTTCCTGGGCGCTTTCGGCAACGTGGCCTACATGGGCTATCCCCTGGTGGGGGCGCTGTTCGGGTCTGACGCAGTGTTTTACGCCACCATCCTGTGCATCCCCTTCAACCTGCTGGCATTCACCGTGGGCGTGGATATGCTGGCCGGCGGGGGCAGGCGGGGGAAGATGTCCTGGCGGGACTTTGTGAACCCGGCCATGGTCTCCTCCGTGCTGGCCGTGATCATCACATTTTTGCCGGTGAAGTGGCCCGGGCCCCTGACGGAGGCCGTATCCATCCTGGGCGATATGATACTGCCCCTGTCCATGATCATCATCGGCGCCACCCTGGGGGAGCAGAAGCTGTCCCAGGTTTTTCTGGACTGGCGGGTATACCTGTTTGCCCCGGTGAAGCTGCTGCTGGCCCCGGCCCTGCTGTGGGCCGTGATGGGACTGTTCATAAAAGACAAGCTCCTGCTGGATACCATCACCGTCCTGGGCGGCATGCCCTGCGCGGCGGTGGCGGCCATGCTGTCCATCCAGTACGGGGCCGACGAACGGCTGGCCAGCCGGGCGGTGGTGCTCACCACGGTGCTGAGCGTGGGGACCATCCCGCTGGTGTGCTGGCTGCTTCTAAGGTGAGCTATGGACCTTTGCGACTACAACGAGATGCGCGCCCTTCTGGCGGACGCGGGGTTCCGGTTTTCAAAAAGCAAGGGCCAGAACTTCCTCACCGCCCGCTGGGTGCCGGAGCGCATCGCCGGCGAGGCGGACCTGGGGCCCGGCGACGGGGTGGTGGAGATCGGCCCCGGGGTGGGCTGCCTTACCGAACAGCTGGCCGCCCGAGCGGGCAAAGTGCTGGCCTACGAGGTGGACGAGGCGCTGAAGCCCGTGCTGGCCAGAACGCTCCGAGGCCTTGACAACGTGGAGGTCCTGTTCGCCGACGTGATGGGCCGGGACCTGGCCGCGGACACGGCGGAACTGCTGCCCGGGCTGCGGCACACGGTATGCGCCAATCTGCCCTACAGCATCACCACGCCGGTGTTGACGAAGCTGTATCAGGCGAAATGCTTTGACGCTATAATAGTCATGGTGCAAAAAGAGGTGGCCCGGCGGATGTGCGCGGGGGCGGGGGACGGCGATTACGGCGCGTTCACCCTGCTGACCCAGTGGTATGCTGAGCCGGAGATGCTCTTTGATGTGGGGCCGGAGTGCTTCGTGCCACGGCCGAAGGTGCACAGCGCCGTGGTGAAGCTCACCATGCGCAAAACGCCCCCTGCGGACGTGGACGAGGCCGTCTTTTTCAAGGTGGTCCGGGCGGCCTTCAACATGCGGCGCAAGACGCTTTCCAACGCCTTGGACGGGCTATGCGGCCGGGAGCGGGCCGCCGCGGCCATCGCACACTGCGGCTTTGACGGGAATATCCGCGGCGAAGCACTGAGTTTGGCGCAGTTCGCCGCGCTCACAAACGAGATATATTCGAGGGACCTATAAGGAGGATGGACAAATGGCATTGACGACCAACAAGCACGTATTGGACTGGGTGCAGCGGTGCGCCGACCTGTGCAAGCCGGACGAGGTGGTCTGGCTAACCGGGGAAGAGGACGAATTGGAGGCCCTGCGGAAGCAGGCCGTGGAGGAGGGCATCCTCATCAAGCTCAACGAGGAGAAGCTCCCCGGCTGTTACTATCACCGCAGCGACCCCAACGATGTGGCCAGGGTGGAGGGGCGCACCTTCATCTGCTGCCCCAAACAGGAGGACGCCGGCCCCACCAACAACTGGATGGACCCGGACGAGATGAAGGAAAAGCTGCGCAAGATCTACAACGGCTCCATGGTGGGCCGGAAGATGTACGTGGTGCCCTATTCCATGTCCGTGATGGGCTCCCCCTTCGCCAAATACGGCTTTGAGCTGACCGACAGTATCTACGTGGTGCTCAACATGGCCATCATGACCCGCATGGGCAAGGAGGTCTATGACTACCTGGGCGACAGCCCCGACTTCATCAAGGGCCTGCACGCCTCCGCCGACATGGACCCGGAGAACCGGTACATCGCCCACTTCCCACAGGAAAACTACATCATGACCGTGAACTCCGCCTACGGCGGCAACGCCCTGCAGGGGAAGAAGTGCTTCGCCCTGCGCATCGCATCCAACCTGGGCCGGGCTGAGGGGTGGCTTGCCGAGCACATGCTCATCCTGGGCATCGAAGACCCCAAGGGGGAGGTCACCTATGTCTGCGCCGCGTTCCCCTCCGCCTGCGGCAAGACCAATCTGGCCATGCTCATCCCGCCGGAGAGCTACCGGAAGAAGGGCTGGAAGTGCTGGACCGTGGGGGACGACATCGCCTGGCTGCGGCCTGGCCCCGACGGGCGGCTGTGGGCCGTGAACCCGGAGAACGGCTTCTTCGGCGTGGCTCCCGGCACCAGCATGAAATCCAACCCCAACGCCCTGGAGAGCACCAAAAAGAACACCATCTTCACCAACGTGGTCCTCAAGCCCGACGGCACCGTCTGGTGGGAGGGCATGGACAAGAACCCGCCCACGGATGCCCTGGACTGGAAGGGCAATCCCTGGGATCCCGCCAGCGGCGTGAAGGGGGCCCATCCCAACTCCCGCTTTACCGCCCCCGCCAAGAACTGCCCCTGTGTCAGCCCCAAGTTCGACGACCCCCAGGGCGTGCCTATCTCCGCCATCATCTTCGGCGGCCGCCGGGCCCACACCGTGCCCCTGGTGTACCAGTCGAAGAGCTGGGCCCACGGCGTGTTCACCGGCTCCATCATGGGCTCGGAGAAGACCGCCGCCGCTGAGGGCCAGGTGGGCGAGCTGCGCCGGGACCCCATGGCCATGCTGCCCTTCTGCGGCTACCATATGGCCGACTACTGGCAGCACTGGCTGGACATGGAGAGCAAAATATCCAATCCGCCGAAAATTTTCAACGTCAACTGGTTTCGCATGGACGATCAGGGCAATTTCATGTGGCCCGGCTTCGGCGAGAACCTGCGGGCCCTGGAGTGGGTCCTGGGCCGCTGCAACGGCACCGCCGGCGCTCAGGAGACCCCGCTTGGGTATCTGCCCCGGCCGGAGGACATCGACCTGACCGGCCTGGAGGACGAGGTGAGCCCCGAGACCTTGAAGGCCCTGCTCACCGTGGACCCCGCCGACTGGAAGGAAGAGGTGGAGCTCATCAAGGTCCACTATGCCAAGTTCGGCGACAGGCTGCCCCAAGCCCTCAAGGACTGCCTGGCCGATCTGGAGGCCTGGGTGGGCTGAGAAAAGCAAGTTCACTTTCTTAACAATAAAGAAAAGCCCCGTGACCGCAATGGTCACGGGGTTTATACCTGGGCTCCTGTGGGAAAAAGGAGAATCAAAGTGTTCTCCCGTATCCCGAAACAGGTTGGCAGCGAAACAAAGCCGCGGCGAGGGCGCTTGCAACTGAGCCGGCGACTTGAGCGTGACCTGTTTCGGAAAAGAAGAAAGGCCTCTGACCGATGGAGGAGCCTCGCTTGCGAGGATCTGACATCTTCAGAGGTCTTTCGGCGTGGTGGGGGTGTTCTTATAGGATCTCGTAAGAAATTCCCTATTTTCAAGGGCTTGCGGGCAGGCACACAGCGATATTTACCGATTATCAGCCCACATTCTCCGCCAGAATGCCCTCTTCATAGAGAGCCTCCGGGGCGATATCTATATCCCCGTCGCACCACACTGCCGTGCCATAGTCGATATAAACGCCTTTAAACACGTCCATATCCGCCAGCGGCGCAAAGGCAGGCATTTTCAGCAAGGGCTTAAAGTCGAACACTTTTGCCTCGCCTGTGCTGAACCGGACCCACAGCTGGTGATCGTCCATTGGCCGGACGCCGGATACGCTCACTGTATGCGAGGGCACACCAGCATAGGCGATCCCATCCATAATATACATATCGATCTCCTTTACTGCAGCGGCGCTATCTTGCCAAACGGGATACCGCGTACCGCGTTGTTCCAGGCGGCATAGAGTTCATCCTCGTGGATAGCTGCCCATGCCTGAACAAGTTTGAGCTGCTTCACGGGCAAACTGCCAGCCAGAAGCTCCCCATCTATACCAACAGACGCCTCATATTCCGCGTACAACACATGAAAGTGAGGCTTGTTGTGCTGTCCGTCGTCCATGTAGATCATCTTGATGACAATGTTGTAGAACCGGCAGAGCTCTGGCATCACGACCACCTCTTTGATTTATATCCTGCCGCAGTATTGCCGTTTTCCCAGATATCGTATAAGCCAGATGAACCGATTATAAGGTAAATGCCCGGGAACTGTAAGTTCCCGGGCATTTGGTGCGCGAGGCGGGAGTTGAACCCGCACGCCCGAAATGAGCACTAGAACCTGAATCTAGCGAGTCTGCCAATTCCACCACTCGCGCATATATCTGGGGCGCTTTCCTGAGCGCCCAGTAATAATACCATCAATTCAGGGGATTGTCAATCAAAATTTGCGATTTTTCCGTTTTTGGTGGCGCATCGGAAAAGCGCGGGGACATATCCTTGCCGGCCGGGTGACGAAGACGCTCCTGATAAGGCGGGGCAGACTCTGTCAGTGGACCGACAGCCCATGGATGGGGCCTTTTCTCCAGCGGCGCGGATAGCGAGAAAGTCAGGTTTGGTTTCGTAAAAGTCAGTGCGCACCCGTTGCGGAAAGCAGACTGGCATAGTAAAATGATCACAGTAGGGCGGCGGCCATCCGCTGCAGAAGGGAGAACATAGATCATGAGAGCAAAGCGCATACTGTCCCTTGTCCTGGCGCTGGTGATGGCGCTGGGGTGCAGCGGTACGGCTTTCGCCGCGGAGGAGGACGACGGCGTCCTGAACTTTTTGCCGGAGACCAAGCCCGCGCCGGAGGACGACCTGTACGGGTATGTGAACTTCGACATCCTGCAGGGCAAGGAGATACCGGTGGGCCATTCCTCCTGGGATGGGTTCACTGAAAACGACCTGGAGATCACTGAAGAACTCAACGCGATGCTGGACGAGTATGTGGCCAACGCCAGGACCTACGAGAAGGGGACGCCGGAGCAGAAGATCGCGGACCTGTACCTGTCCTATGTGGACGAGGAAAGCCGCAACGCCACCGGCATCGAGCCCCTGCGGCCCTATCTGGACGCCATCAATAACGCCGGGACCGTTCAGGAGTATGTGGAGGCCATCGCCACGCTGGACGGAGAGCTGGGCTATGGAAGCCTGCTGTCCACCAGCATGGAAACGGACCTTTACGATTCCACCCGCTACGCCGCTATTATAAGACAGGCGGACCTGGGACTGGGAAAGGCATACCTGGAGGACGAGAGCATGTCCTCCTACTGGGATATCTATAAGACCTTGGTCACGAAGCTGTTCGTGCTGTACGGCCTGAGCGAAGAGGAGGCCGCCGAAAAGGCCGGGGACGTCTTCACCCTGCAGACAAAGCTGGCCGCGTCCACGCTGTCCGAGGCGGAACTGTACGACTATTCCAAGTCGTACCAGCCCAAAAGCCTGGACGAGGTGGCCGCGCTGCTGCCCACCGTCGATATGGGGCCGGTGCTGGAGGCCTTCGGGCTGAGCGGGACAGAGCGGTTCCTGGTGATGGACGTGGGGCAGCTGGAGGCCGTCGGCCAGGTGCTCACGGAGGAGAACCTGCAGCTTTTGAAGGATTTCTCCACCGCCACGCTGCTGAAGGATATGGCATCTTACCTTAGCATGGACTACCGGCAGGCAAAGCAGGATTACTCCTCAGCCCTGAATGGCGTCACTCCCAAGGAACTGTCGGAGGCGGCCAAGGACTCGGTGGAGTCGAACCTGAAATGGGAGTTTGCCAAGCTCTACGTGGAGAAATACTTCCCCGAGGAGAGCAAGCAGGAGGTCCTGGATATCGTCGATGAGATCGTGGCCTGGTTCTACGGGCGCATCGACGAGCTGGACTGGATGGGCGATGAGACGAAGGCGGCCGCCAAGAAGAAGCTGGACACCCTGACGGTGAAGATCGGCTACCCCGATAGCTATGATTTCGTGGCGTATCTGGATGATGTGGAGTATGTCTCCCCGGCGGACGGCGGCAGCCTCATCGAGAACAAGATGGCTCAGTGGCGTACCGAGGCTGCGTTCAGCCACAGCCAGGTGGGCCAGGAGGTGGACAAGTCCGCCTGGGGCATGACGCCTCAGACCGTGAACGCCTACTATGACCCCGCCGCCAACGAGATCGTATTCCCCGCGGGAATCCTCCGGGGCGTGTTCTTCGATCCGGACGCCAGCCGGGCGGCCCATCTGGGCTCCATCGGCGCGGTCATAGGCCATGAGCTGACCCATGCCTTCGACAGCTCCGGCGCCCAGTTTGACGAGAACGGCAACCTGAATATGTGGTGGACCGAGGAGGACTACGCCAACTTCACGGCTCTGCAGCAGAAGGTCATCGACTACTATGACGCTTTTGAGGTGATGGACGGCGTCACTGTCAACGGCGAACTGACCCTTGGGGAGAACATCGCCGACCTGGGCGCGGTGCACTGCGTTACGGAGCTGTGCGGGGACGACCCGGAGGCCCTGCGGGAGCTGTTCACCGCCTGGGCCAGGTCTTGGGTCCTCGTGGAGACCCGCGAGAAATTTGATAAGCTGATCCGCACGGACGTCCATTCCCCCAAGGTGGCCCGCGTCAACGCGGTGGTCAGCGCCACCGACGCCTTCTATACGGCCTATGACGTGCAGGAGGGCGACGGCATGTACGTGGCCCCTGCCGACCGGGTGGGCATCTGGTAAAGGCAGGAGAACTTTCATCGGAAGAGGCCATTCCTGTACGGGGACGGCCTCTTTTCGCCCGGGCCGGATGGGGATCGCGTAAAAGTCAGGTTTGATTACGAAAATGTCGGCCCTGCCGCATTGAGAAACTCCGTCGGGTATGATAAAATTAACTTGGAGAGATGTTTTGAAGAGAACGGTGTGTATGTGCGGCCGGTTCATTGATCCTTTATGGCCCTAATGGAGCGCAGGTGGTATTCATTAGGACATAAGGCCCGCTGTGAGGAGGTATGTCTATGCGGATCGCGGTCTGCGACGATGACCTGCGGGAGATGGAACAATTTGAGGACGCCCTGCAGGGATGGGACCCGACCAGGAAAGCGGAGAAGTTTATGGACGGCGCTTCGCTGCTGGAGGCGGCCAAAGACGTACCCGGCTTCGATATCGTGTTTTTGGACATCTACATGCCAGGAGAAAACGGCGTTGACATCGCGAAGCGGCTGCGGGAGATATCGCCTGAGACGGGTATCGCCTTCGTCACCACCAGCACGGAGCACGCGGTGGAGGCGTTTTCCCTGCACGCGCTGCATTATCTTGTCAAGCCGGTGACGACCAGGGGCGTGGTGGAGGCCTTCCGGCGGCTGACGGAGATCCGGAAAAGTCAGCGGGAGCGGATATCGTTCGCTGTCGGCACGAACCGGATCACGGTGTTTCTGGATCAAATCTGCCTGCTTGAAAACGACAACCATGTGGTGAACGTCTCCCTGTCCGACGGACGGCGGCTGAAGGTATGGATGAGCTTTGGCGAGCTGGAGCGAAAGCTGAGCGGGAGCTTTTTGCGTATCAACCGGGGGATCATCGTCAATATGGACTATATCGCCCAAATGGGGGCTGACACCTGTACCCTGCGGGACGGGAGCCGGCTGCCCATCGCCGTACGGCAGAGCGCTGCCATCCGCGCGGCCTATGACGACTATGTGTTCGACCAGCTCTCCCGGCGAAAGAGCTTTTCGGAGGTACAGCCATGAGCGTGGGCGTGTATCTGCGTAACGCGGCAGGCTTCTTTCTCGAGATATTCCCCTGCGTGATGTTGGTCTTCCTGCCCTTTTCGGAGGAGTCGTTCCGCTTTCACAGAAAGCGCGTCCTTCTCGGGGAGGCGGCCGCGGTAACGGTGCTGTCGGCTCTGTTCCCGGCGGCGATGTACGCCGCGGCGCAGCGGGACATGGCGGTGGCCGCCAATATCTTCATGGGCGCCGTCATATTGCTCACGCTCATCGCGCAGGGCTGGCTGATACGGGAGGCCCCGATCAAGAAGACCATGGCCGTGTTCGCGGTGGTATTTTACGGCGTGACACAGTACTGGCTGGTGAACATGCTGATCGGCGCCGTGTCCGGGCTGGTCCCGCTGTCTCAGGAACTGGAGAACTGGTCGGTATATTCCCCCTGCGGGCTGGCGATGTACGCGGTCACGACGGTGATCCTGCTGCCGCTGATGCTCCTTCTGGTGATCCAGCCGCTGAGCGAGTATCTCCAGGAGATAGAGACAAAAAAGATGCGCCAGGAGTTCTTTATCCTGGCGGCGACCACGGTGGTATTCCTTCTGCTGGTCATGGCGGCTGACATCAGCTACTATCGTGTGGGGTACCGGGCGTATCACCGGGAACTGCCCCAGCTTCTGGTGGCGCTGATGGACCAGCTGGCCATCTATTGGCTGATCTTCCGGGAGTCCGTGTGGCGCAAACGGGACAGCGACCACCAGCGGGCTCTGGAGATACAGCAGCTCCAATATGAAAAGATCGTCAGCGATATGGAGAACACCCGGCGGATGAGCCATGACCTGCGCCACCACTACAGCTCTCTGAACGAGATGCTTCAGGACGGCAGGCTGGATGAGATGAAGCGCTATCTCTCCCAGGTGCTGGACGACAACGCCAAGCGGATGAACGAGGTCTACTGTGAGGACATGGCGGTCAACGGGCTTTTGCAGTACTACGCGGGCGTCGCCCGGGCGGAGGGGATACGCTGCGACATCCAGGCCCAGTGCGACAACGTGACCATCGCCCCCACGGATCTGACGGTGGTGTTCGGCAACGCCATGGAAAACGCCGTCAACGCCTGCCGGAAGTGCGGCCAGGACCGGTGGATCCTCGTGCGCGTCGGCACGGTGCAGGGTTCGCTGGCCATCGAGATATCCAACGCCTGCAGCGGCGTGTGCATCAGCCGCCGGGAGCAGACCGAGGATGGCTTCCTGCCCGCGGAGGCGTTTTTGAGTGAGCGGGCCAACGGCGGGTACGGCCTGCGCAGTATCGCCCAGACCGCCCAGAAATACGGCGGCAGCGCCAGGTTCCGGTATGACGCCGGGGAGGATACGTTCACATCCCGTATCCGGTTGAATATGCCCACGGAATGAGCGCTAAAAAATTTTTTCGCAGGTGTCGGCCCTTTCGCCGCGCTGGATCGTATAAAGAGACAGCACGGCAGTTCGGAGCCGTAAAATAAACACCAATTTTTAAGGAGGAAAAAACCATGTCCGAAGAGAAGAAGAACGAAGTCCAGGAGCAGAACGAGCTGAACGAGAACGATCTGGACGGCGTGTCCGGCGGCGCCTTTGCCGAGGTAAACCCGCTGAGCATGGGCCGTAATGTCCTCAGGACCACTGAAGACGGAAGGGCTGACGGCCCCATGACCAGCCGCTCCAACATTCGGTGAAAAACAGCAGCCGGAGGGGTCCGACGGGAGGAACATGATGAACGTAAACACCATGGACACCCGGCTCAGGGCGCTTTTTGACCGCCAGAGGAAGGTCAGCGATCCGCGCATGGCGCGGCTCATCGGGGAGACAGAGACCCGGTGGGGCGCGCCCATCGCGGACGACGACCTGGGATCGGTGGCGGCGGCGGGCGACCCGGACGCAGGCCAGAGAAAAACACCCTGGGATGAGCGCAGATGATGGACGGGGAAGAGCTGTACCTGCGGTACAGGGATAAGGTCCTGGCCTATATCCGCGCCAGGGTGGAAAACGAACAGGACGCGGAGGACCTTTGCTCCACCGTCTTTATGAAGGCGTGGGCAAACCTGCCGGATTATGACGGGCAGAGGTCCTCTGTCTCCACATGGCTTTTTTCCATCGCCCACAACGCGATCATCGACTTTTACCGCGGCCGGCGGCCGGCGGCCGAATTGGACGAGACGGTGCCGGCCCCGGAGCGGGACCCGGAACTGGAGGCCCTGGCGGAGGCGCTGGAGGCCCTGCCGGAGCGGGAGCGGGACGTGATCGTGCTGTACTACTACCACGGACTGACCCTGAAGGAGATCGCGGTCCACATGCGCCTTGCCTACAGCACGGTGAAGCTCTGCCACAGCCGGACGCTGGAGGCGCTCAGACAGATGATGGGCGGAACAGAGGCCCTGAAGATATGACCGGAAACGACAGTTTTTGAAGGAGATACGACCATGGAGCAGAAAGTGATCGAGGAATTCCTGGAAAAGGCGAAGCAGGCAAAGAGCCCGGAGGAGATCAAGGCCGCCGCGAGGGCGTGCGGTCTGGAGCTGACGGCGGAGAAGCTCACGAAGCTGGACGGCGCGCTTTGTGGAGCGAAGGGCGAGCTGTCCGACGAGGACCTGGACGGCGTCGCCGGCGGGAAGCAGAACCTGGAGTATGGCACCCCTGAGTTTTGGCACTATGTAGACGAACAGATCCAAAAATACGGACCGAGTGTCGTCCCCGCTTTGATGGCGACCTATATGTAATAAACGCAGAAGACGCTAGCGGGGGACATACATAGTAAAGGGGAGGCACTATCGTGGACGACAACGAGAACAAAAAGAGCGGTGAAGAGCTGGCCGACGAGGCCCTGGACAAGGTGGCCGGCGGCGGGTTAATGCGTAAGCCATGCTGCTTTATATGCGGTCGGGACGACATTCCCCTGGGAGAGGGTTCCTACCGTGCGGCGGATTATGGAAGATCCATTTCCTATATCTGCGAGGCTTGCTTAAAATCCAACTACGGCCCGGAATGGACATGGCGCAAACTTTGATGGCCGGGTGACCCGGCAGAGAGGAGAATTATCATGGAGCAGAAGAAGATCGAGGAATTCGTGGAAAAAGCGAAGCAGGCCAAGAGCCCGGAGGAAGTGGAGGCCGCAGCGAAGGCGTGCGGGGTGGAGCTGACGGCGGAGAAGCTCGCGAAGCTGGAGAAATCCCTCCGCGGAAAGAAGGGCGAGCTGTCCGACGAGGAGCTGGCCGGCGTTTCCGGCGGGGCGGTGGATCCGAGCACGACCGATTGGCTCGCTGAGCAGCTCGTTGAGCAGTTCAAAGAGCAGATCAAAGACCTCGACCCGGAATTCTTGGAATTGCTGAAGCTGGCTTTGTCCTGAAAGACGGGAACAGGAGAAACGACATGGACAACAGCGAGAACAAAAAGAGCTACGAGGAACTGGCCGACGAGGCATTGGACAAGGTGGCCGGCGGTGGCTGGGAATGGCTATGGGGAGACTCATCGCCCAGAGTGACCCCATGCGGCATTTGCCGCGGAACTGAGGAGCAAGCTATATTATATACGATCGATTTCGGCAACGGCGGCAGCTCCGGGATGTACTTGTGTTCCAAGTGCCTCGCGGACGAAAGGAAAAAATATAAAGTGACCGAAGGCTGGGGCGGGAAATGACGTGCGCGGAATTGTCCGAAGGCTGCCATTGCTGACGAAAGGAAAGGAAGAGCTATGAATCAAGACGAAAATAAAAAAAGCGTTGAAGAACTGGCGGACGAGGCCTTGGACGCGATAACGGGCGGGAAGAGGGATGAATACGTACGCCCCACGGTCACCTGTCCCAAGTGCCATCAGCAAAAAGAGAGGCTGGTGACATGCCGTGACCCGAAGGATCCGACAAAGCGTGAGTCCATGTGCCCCGACTGTGCCCGCGATCTCGGGTATGTGTGATGACCGTCCCGGACGGAGAAAGGAGAGACATCATGGAAAACAGCGAGAACAAAAAGACCCCGGAAGAGCTGGCCGACGAGGCGTTGGACAAGGTGGCCGGGGGGGAGTACGGTGGGGATTTTGTTGTACTCAACTGCAGATCCTGCCGCCACCATAACAATGACTGTCCCTACGGAACTCCGCTGGGTGCCGTGTTAGAATTGAAACCATCGTATTGGACACTGTGCCCAAGCAAGGAGGCTTGACCGATGAACGACAGCGAGAACAAAAAGAGCGGTGAGGCCTTGGCCGACGAGGCGCTGGAAAATGTGTCCGGGGGGAGCGACGATGTTTTTTTTACAATTATAAGTTTTAGGAACAATTTTAAAAGCAGAAACAATTGCACGTCCTGCAACAGCTATTACAGGAGCAACTGTCTGCTAAAGCTTACTGTTGAAGGACTCTACGATAAGTTTAGCGGGGACAATAACGCGATGTGCCCTTACAAGACGTAAGACAGGGCCGAAAGGAGAAAACGGACATGAGCGACAGCGAGAACAAAAAGACCCCGGAGGCCCTGGCCGACGAGGCGCTGGACGCGGTGGCCGGCGGGAGCAGCAGATTTGACGCGCTCCTTAAGGGGGGAGCCTGCGCGGACTGCCCACGGATCGACGAGAGCGTTCATATGTATGATGTGATATTCGACGGCAGCAGCATGTCCATCTATCTCTGTCCCGATTGCGTTGCCAAACGCCGCCAAAGAGGACAAGTGGTTCGGTAAGCGCGCAGACAGCGGAAAGGAGAGCGACATGAACGATAGCGAGAATAAAAAGACCCCGGAGGAGCTGGCCGACGAGGCGCTGGAGAAGGTGTCCGGAGGCGGGCTCTCCTGGGGCGGCCTTGTACTACCGGACCCGCTGGAGGACATTTTCGCTGAGAAGTGCCATAAGTGCGGGAAAAAGCCCGGTCGGCAGTATACCCTGTACTATCCGACGCCGTTCGGCCCCAGGATCGAGACCTGCTGCGACGACTGCGCCGAACTGTTCAGACAAACGTATGGAGGCGAAGCGATCCCCGTCGACTGACGGCAGACAGCGGAAAGGAGAACGACTATGAATGATAACGAGAACAACAAGAGCATGGAGGCTCTGCCCGACGAGGCCCTGGACAAGGTGACCGGCGGTGATGGATTGACATATCTGCCTTTCAAGATCCCATGCCACAGGTGCCCCAGATGTGACGAGACCGTGATGTATTATACGATCAAAGACGAAAGCGGTGGGTACGGGATGAACCTGTGTCCCGACTGCGTCGCGGAACTCAGGAAAGATCATACGGTGTACGAAGGCTTTCATCTATTCTGACGCCGGGAAAGAGGACGACAGTGAATAACGAACGCAAACGTGTACCCCCCGAAGCGCTGGACGACGATGCCATGGACAGGGTCGCCGGGGGAGGATCACTCTCAGACGGACAGGGGTTCTACCACTGTAAAAACTGCGGTGCGCAGTTCACAAAAACCAGATCGTGTATGGCCGCCGTCTCAGCTGCCCCAGCTGCGGGGCATGGCTGTGATATAAATGATTATATAAGGGGAGAACGAACATGGATAACAACGAGGACAAAAAGAGCGGTGAAGAGCTGGTGGACGAGGCGCTGGACAGGGTCGCCGGCGGGAGAATATACCAAGACAGACACGGGATCCTCTACTGCGATAGCTGCGGTGCGTCTTTCCTGGCAGAACACCTCCAGACTATGCGCCGTCTCCACTGCCCCTACTGCGGGGCGGAATAACATTCACAAACTGCTGTGGTAAGGAGATATGACATGAAGCGGAGCGCGGGATACTTTATGGCGCTGGCCCTGACGGCGGCGCTCATCCTGGGCGCGGCCACGCCGGCGCTGGCGGCGGAGAATTTTTCCGACGAGATGAAATTCGACGACGGGGCCGATATCAGCCCCGCTGACGGCGCGGACAGCGTGGAGCGGGCGGGGGACCACGAGGACAGCCCCTACTTCCGCCACCCGGATTTTTATAACATGACCTCCACCGACAGTCTGACCATCCTGACGAACTTCAAGACCATACAGCAGTCCAGCGAGTGGAGCTGCGGCGTGGCCTGCGTGCTGATGACGCTGGAGTGGTACGGCCTGCGGGGGGACTACGACGAGGAGAGCCTGGCTCAGCTGCGGCCCCAGGGGATGGAGCCCGTGGCTACCACCATGAGCCAGATGGTGGGCCTTTTTGATTCAGTAGGCGGCTTTGATTGCTACTCCGCCATCGACGCGGGGGAGGACGCGGCGGATATCTTCACTTTTGATTACATCCAGGAGACCCTGGCGAACGGCGACCCCATCATCATCGGCTGGAACGACTGGGGCGCCCACTGGCAGATCATCATCGGCTACGACGACATGGGCACCGAGGTGACCCAGGACGACGTGATCATCGTGGCCGACCCCTATGACACCACCGACCATGACCAGGACGGCTACGGCATCTATCCCGCCGAGCGGTTCCTGTATAACTTTACATTCTACGATTACTTTGACGAGGGCGAGCTGAACGACATGTGCTTCCTCGTCGCCAGACCCGCGGCCTGACGGGGAGAGCAAGATACATATAGGGACCGCCTCGGTCCCCACAGGAGAGGAGACCGGATGATGAAAAGGAACATTTCCAAGGTACTGAGCGCGCTGCTGCTGGCGGCGCTGCTTGTCAGCGTATGTCCCTTGGCGGGACTGGCGGCGGAGCCCGCGCCCGCGGCTACGGCAGAGCCGGAGGCCACGGCGGGACCCGAGGCCACGGATGAGCCTGAGGAGACAGCGGAACCTGAGGCCACGGACGGACCCGAAGCTACGGATGAGCCGGAGGCCACGGATGAGCCCGAGGAGACGGCAGAACCGGAGGTCACGGACGAACCCGAATCCACGGATGGACCCGAAGCTACAGATGAGCCCGAGGCCACGGATGAGCCCGAGGTCACAGACGAACCTGAAGCCACGGATGAGCCGGAACCCGCCGCGGCCGGTGATCCCGCGGTGCGGATCACGGCGGGCGGCGAGAGCCGGGAGTATGCCTCCATCGACGAGGCGTGGGCGGCGGCCGTCCAGGCCGGAACGGCCACGGTGACCCTTCTGGCGGATGTGACGGCCCAGGATGTACTTACCGTCCCGGCGGGCGCCTCCATCACCCTTGCCGGCGGGGAAAACACGCTGACGACGGCCTGTATCCGTGTGGACGGCGGCGCGCTGACGGTGGCCAGCGGCACGGTCCAGGATGCGGGCGACGGCTCCACCGACAAAATGGGCGCGATCAATATCCAGGCCGGCCGCCTCACGGTGAACGGCGGCACGATGCGCGGGCTCAATGCCGGCGTCTATTGCTATGGCGGTGAGACGACCGTCAACGGCGGCGTGATCTGCGGTGAAAACGGCGGTCTCGCCGTCACGGACGCGGACAGCCTCACGGTGAACGGCGGCGACATCTCCGGCGGTTTCGCCGGCATCGCCACTACGGGCGATAACAGACCTACTATCAACGGCGGCAGCATCAGCGGCAAGGGCGGGAGCGGCGTGAGCATGGGCTTCGGGGTCATTGCCTATAGCGGCTTGGTGCTCACCGGCGGCGAGATCAGCGGCGGCGACGCCGGCGTCCTGAGCATGGGCGATACGACGGTCACGGGCGGCAGCGTCACCGGTACGGATGGCTTCGGCCTGCTGATAGGGGAGGAGGGCTCGGCGTCTCTGTCCGGCGGCACATACGCCGGCGTGAGCGGCGCCGTGAGCTGCGGCGGCTCCGTGCTGGGCGAGGACTTCCAGTCGGACCTGACGGTGAATGACCTGCTGGCCGATGGGTACGGCTGGTACGGCGCGGACGGCGCGCGTCTGACCCCGGCGGCGGACGAGAAGGCCCTGGAAGGGCCTGTGACGGTGCGCCCCCTGCCCGTGACGCCGGTGCTGAAGGTGGCGGGGGAGAACGTGCTTTTGTCCTCCGACCCCACGGATATCGATCATGAATATGACGCGCCTCTTACGGACGGGGCGCTGATCGAGGGCGGCGCGGGCCGCATCGTGGTCCCGGCGGAATATGTGGTACAGTTCCCCGGCGAGGGCGTGGAGGCCACCGAACGCTACAGGTACGACAACCGCTATGAGCCGGACACGCTCATCTACCACCGGTACACCTTTGAGATCACCGACCCCACGCTGACGGAGGTCACCGTGACTGTGTCCCCCAACCCAGACCCGCCCATGTGGACGAAGGTCATCTCCCATACATACGCCGATTTCTCCTGGAGCGTGACCGACTGCGCCAACAATAGGCACACCTACAACCACGCCGACGACGAGAGCACGATCTACGCGGCGGAGGACGCGGGCGGCGTGACCCTGAACCTGAGCAAGACGGAGGGCGCGGAGCCCCTGATGAAGATAGGCACAGCGACAGACATCGGCGGCGGCAAGTATACCCTTTACAGCGAGAACGGCGTGATCGAGTTCACGCTGGCGCCCGGCAGCATCCGGGTCAACGTCACCGGCGAGACGGAGGGGCTTATCCGGGCCTCCGAATACGTGATGGACAGATACGGCGAGAACTACTTCCGGGTATATGTCAAGCCGGGCTACACCGTGGTCCCTGCGGATGAGAATACCCAGGTGACCGCGGGCTATACCAGCGAGAACGACGACGGATCGGATCGCCTCCACTACCATGTGAACGCGGACGCGGCGGCGGAAAAGGGCCTTGACAGCGTCACGGTGCGCCTTGAGAAGATCACCTCTGCCACCCTCTCTGTCAATGAGCCGGACGTTCTGCTGGCGGCGGACCCCAACGGCAGCGGCAAAAGCCCCATCCTCACCGACGGGGACGTCATCCCGCCGGAGGGCGGGTGGCTGCTCACCAGGTCGGACTGGTGGTTCAGCGGCGACAACGACGAGTATGCCTATGATTGGCGGGACGCGGCCTACGGTGAGCCCGGCAGCGAGATATACGATTGGACCTATATCTATCCCCTGAAAAACGGCGTGGTGAACGTCACGATGGAATCGGTCGACGAACCGGCCCATTGGGCGGAAGTGACCGTTGATAACCCCGGCCTCAGGGACCTTTACATGCACGCTTATACCGGCGGTCAGGGAGCGCAGTTCAATTCCGATACGTATCATGCGTCGATGATCGTGTCGTACTATTTGTATATCGAAAACACAGATGGCTCGCTCCGTAAAGCCGCCGATATCACCGATATGGTTGGTATCCAGAGTGTAGAGGAACACTCCGACTATCTCATGCTGTACGTGGACCCGGCGGCGGAGAAGATATCCTTCACCGTGAAGGCTCCCGCGGGCACTATCACACCCATACCGGGACCCACGGCGACGGCTGCCCCGACCGCGACGGCAGCACCCACGGCGACGGTTGCGCCCACGGCGACGGCAGCGCCCACGGCGACGGCAGCACCCACCACGGCGCCCGCCGCCACGGCGGCGCCCACCACGGCCCCCGGGGCAACCAGCCCCGCGACGGGAGATGAGACGGCATTTATCCCCTGGCTGCTGGCGCTTCTCGGCTGCGGCGCCGCCCTCGCGGTGGTGACGGCCTGCCGGCGGCGGGAGAGAAGATAAACAGATGGTTGAAAAGGAGAAAAGACATGAACGATAAAGAGAACAAAAAGACCCCGGAGGAACTGACCGACGAGGCGGTGGACACCGTCGCGGGCGGCGCGCTCGGCCTCGTCACCCCGCAGACACTGACCCAGGAGGAGATCGACGCCCTGCTGGCGGGGCAGAAAGAGGACAGCCAGAAGAAGCGGTAAACACATATCCCGCCCCATGCCGGGCGGACAGCGAAAGGGAGGTACATTTATGAGCATCAAAAAGACGTTGGCGCTGCTTTTGGCGGCGGTCATGCTGCTGGCAGTGTGCGCGGGCTGCGGAAAGACGCCCGAGCAGATGGTGGACGAGGCGGCGAAGGCCCTGGCAGAGGGCGACGGCGAGAAGGCCGTGAAGCTGCTGACAAAGGCCGGGGACAAGGACTACGCTCCCGCCGACGCGGTGCTGGGCGGCCTGTATGTTACCGGCGAGGGCGTGGAACAGGACTACGCCAAGGCCATGGAGCTGTACCAGTCGGCCGCGGACGGCGGCGATGCCGCGGGTCTGACCGGCATGGGCGATCTGTACGCCAATGGCATGGGCGTGGAAGTGGACAAGGCGAAGGCCTTCGAACTGTACTCCCAAGCGGCGGAGCAGGGCGACATAGCCGGCCAGACGGCCGTGGGCCGGTTCTATGACTACGGCTACGACGTGGTGGATGTGGATTATACCGAGGCGGCCCGGCTGTACGAGCTGAGCGCGGAGGCGGGCGACCCCATGGCCGCGCTGTCGCTGGCCTGGCTTTATGACCAGGGCCAGGGCATGGAAGAGGACCACGACAAGGCCGGGGAGTACTTTGCCCAGGCCCTGGCGGGCGTCACGGAGAGCGGCGGCCCGTACGAGGGCGAGCCCTATATCCTGGGCCAGCTCTACTTCGGCGGCTACAGCGTGGAGCAGGACTACGACAAGGCGCTTGAATACTTTACCACCGCGATGGAGCAGGGCTCCTTCGAGGCGGAGCGGATGCTGGCTATGATGTACGTGTACGGCTACGGCGTGGACGTGGACATGGATAAGGCCGTCGAGCTTCTCACCGACGCCGCGTCCCACGGGGTGTATGATACCGCTTACGTGCTGGGCATGAACTGCCTGGGCCTGGTGAACGAGACCGGCGAGGGGTTTGAGCCTGACTACGCCGAGGCGGTCAAGTGGCTGGAAATGGACGCGGCGCTGGACCATCCGGCGGCGGAAACCTGGCTGGGCGACATGTATATGTACGCCAACGGCGTGGAGATGGACAAGGCAAAGGCCCTGGAGTACTACACCCAGGCGGCGGAACAAGATGACGCCTATGGCCAGTACATGATGGGCAACATCTATGACGCCGGCTACGGCGTGGTGGACGTGGACGAGGCCACGGCCGTGGAGTGGTATGAAAAGGCCGCGGCGCAGAATGAGGCGGAGGCCATGTATCAACTGGCCGCTCATTACGAGGAAGGCCTGGGCGTGGAGAAGGACGAGGCCAAGGCCCAGGAGCTCTTTGACAGCCTTGCCGCCCAGCTCACCGCGAAAGACGAGAGCGAGCTGTACTCCGCCGAAAAGCGGGTCCTGGGCTATCTGTACGGGGAGGGCCAGGGCGTAGAGGAGGACGACGTCCGTGCCGCGGAGCTTATGACCGCCGCGGCGGAGAAGGGCGAGGCGCGGGCCATGTACGACCTGGGCTGGCTGTATGAAGAAGGCGAGGGCGTGGAACAGGACTACGCCAAGGCCATGGAATGGTACGGCAAGGCGGCGGAGCACGGCGTGCGCAAGGCGATGTACTCTCTGGGCCTGATGTACCTCTACGGCGAAGGCGTGGAGGTGGACTACGATCAGGCGATGCAGTGGTTTGAAAAGTCAGCGGAGCAGGAGGACTCCTACGCGCTGTACGCCGTGGGCTGGATGTACGGTCAGGGCTACGGTGTGGAGAAGGACCCGGACAAGACCGTGGAGTACTATACCCAGGCGGCGGAGCTGGATAACCCCCAGGCGCTGGTGGCTTTGGGCCGCATGTACTACTCCGGCGATGATGTCGAACAGGACTATGACAAGGCCAGGGCGCTCTTTGAGCAGGGCGTAGAGCTGGACGATCCCTACAGCGAGGTGTATCTGGCCGATATGTACATGTACGGCGAAGGCGTGGAGGAGGATTATACCCAGGCGCGAGAGCTGTACGAGCAAATCCTGACCCATGAGGACGCCGATGACGACCTTATAGGCTACGCGGCGGAGAACGACGGCTGGTTCTATGAGTACGGCATGGGCGTGGAGATGGATAAGGCCAAGGCCTTTGAACTTTACACCCAGTCCGCGGAGCTGGGCTATGTGGACGGCCAGACCTCTCTGGGCCGGTTCTACGACTATGGCTACGGCGTGGTGGACAGAGACTATGCCCAGGCCGCGGAGTGGTACCAGAAGGCCGCGGACCAGGGCGACGCCGAGGCGATGCTGTATCTGGCCTGGCTCTATGAGCAGGGCGATGGCGTTGAGCAGGACGAGGCCAAGGCCGAGGAACTCTATACCCAGGCCTTCGAGGCTGCCTCGGAGGACGAGGACTACAGCTACAACCAGCTGGTGCTGGGCTACCTTTATCTGGACGGCACCGGTGTGGAGCAGGACTATGCCAAGGCCCTGGAATACCTCACCGCGGCGGCGGAGGACGATATCTTCGAGGCCGGGAGTGAGCTGGGCATGATGTACCTCAATGGTCTCGGCACGGAAAAGGACGAGGCCAAGGGCCTGGAGCTGCTGGAAGACGCGGCGGCTCACGGCGTGCCTGTGGCATACAACTACCTGGGCCACGCCTATGCGGACGGCACCGGCGTGGAGCTTGACTATGAAAAGGCCCGGGAGCTCCTGGAACAGGGCGAGGCCCTGGGGGACCCCTACGTGTGCTACTATCTGGCCGACATGTACATGTACGGTCTGGGCGGAGATGAGGACTATGCCAAGGCGCGGGAGTACTATGAGCAGGTCCTGGCACTCCCCGAGCAGGACGACGACGATCTGGGCTACGCCGCGGAGAGCGACGGCTGGTTCTACGAGTACGGCATGGGCGTGGAGATGGATAAGGCAAAGGCCTTTGAGCTTTACACCCAGTCCGCGGAGCTGGGCTATGTGGACGGCCAGACCTCTCTGGGCCGGTTCTACGACTACGGCTACGGCGTAGTGGATAAGGATTACGCCAAGGCCGCGGAGTGGTACCAGAAGGCCGCGGACCAGGGCAACGCCGAGGCGATGCTGTATCTGGCCTGGCTCTATGACCAGGGCGAGGGCGTTGAGCAGGATCAGGCCAAGGCCGAAGAGCTCTACGCTCAGGCTTTCGAGGCCGCCTCGGAGGATGAGGACTACAGCTACAACCAGCTGGTGCTGGGCTATCTCTATTATGACGGCGTCGGCGGCGTGGAGCAGGACTATGCCAAGGCCCTGGAATACTTCACCGCGGCGGCGGAGGACGATATCTTCGAGGCCGAGGATATGGCGGGCATGATGTACGTCATGGGTTTCGGCACGGAAAAGGACGAGGCCAAGGGTATAGAGATGCTGGAGGACGCGGCGGCCCATGGCGTGCCCGAGGCCTACGATTACCTGGGCCAGTTCTACGAACTGGGCTACGGCGTGGAGCAGGACAAGGCCAAGGCGAAGGAGTATTACGAGAAGGGCGCGGCCCTGGGCGATATATGGTCCCCGGTGGCCCTGGGTGACATGTATAACTACGCCGACGGGGTGGAGCTGGACAAGGCCAAGGCCTTTGAGTACTACGCCCAGGCCGCAGAGCTGGGCGAGCCGGACGCCGTTTACATGGTGGGCGAGTTCTATGACTGCGGCTACGGCGCGGTGGACATAGACGAGGCCAAGGCCGTGGAGCAGTACGAAAAGGCGGCGGCGCTGGGCCAGCCGGACGCCATCTATTTTCTGGGCTGCCACTATCAGAACGGCGACGGCGTGGAAAAGGACGAGGCCAAGGCCCAGGAGCTCTTTGAAAGCCTGTACGCCCAGCTCACCGCGAAAGACGAGAGCGAGCTTTACTCCGACGAAAAGCGGGTCCTGGGCTATCTGTACGAGAATGGCCTGGGCGTGGAGGAGGATTACGCCAAAGCCGTGGCGCTCTTCCAGCAGGCCATAGACGAGGGGTCTTATAAGGCCCTGTACGATCTGGGCTGGTGCAGCGTCTACGGCATGGGCATGGATGAGGACAAGGCCGGGGCCGTGGAGCTCTTTGCTCAGGCGGCGGAACGCGGCGACTGCATGGCGATGGCCTCCCTGGGCGTCGCGTATATTAACGGCGACGGCGTGGAGCAGGACTACGACAAGGCTCTGGAGTGGCTTGAAAAGTCCGCGGAGCAGGACTATTACTATGCGTATTACCTCCTGGGCTGTATGTATGAATACGGCGACGGGGTGGACCAGGACTACGACAAGGCTCTGGAGTACTTCACCAAGTCGGCAGACCAGAATTACGCCGGCGCGCTGGCCATGCTGGGCTATAAGTATGACGCGGGCGAGGGCGTGGAGGCAGACAGCGCCAAGGCCGTGGAGTATTACACCAGGGGTATGGACTGGGGCGACGCCATGTCCGCCCAAAATCTGGCGGTCATGTACGGCGCCGGCGACGGCGTGGAGGTAGACCTGGACAAGAGCTTCGAGCTTTATAACAAGGCCCTGGAGCTGAACGGGGAGTACGACCTTGCCATGGAGGCCCTGGGAGAGTATTACATGACCGGCAAGGGCTCTGTGGAGGTGGACTACGCTCAGGCGATGGAGTGGTTTGAAAAGGCCGCCCAGTACGACAACGTGGAGGCCATCTACTACATAGGCGTCCTGTACGCCAACGGCCTGGGCGTGGAGACGGACGAGGCGAAGGCCCAGGAGTACTATAAAGACGTGGCCGCCATCCTCACCCAGAAGGAGGAAGAGGGCACGATGGACTCCGCCGACAAGCGCATCCTTGGCTTCCTCTACCGGGACGGCAAGGGCCTGGAACAGGACGAGGTCCGGGGCGCTGAGCTTCTGACCGCCGCCTCGGAGGAGGGCAACTTCCAGGCGACCTACTCCCTGGGCAACTGCTATCTGGACGGCCAGGGCGTGGAGCAGGATCCCGCCAAGGCGGTGGAGCTCCTTTCGCTGGCCGCGGCCCACGGCGAGACCGGCGCCGCCGGCAAGCTGGGATACATATACTTCTACGGCGAAGGCGTGGACCAGGACTATGAGGAAGCGTTCCGTTGGCTGCAGATGGGCGCGGATATGGGCGACGCCTACTGCCAGCTGCTCCTGGGGGGTATGTATGTCACCGGCATCGGCGTGGAACAGGACGGCGAAAAGGGCGTCGCCCTGCTGGAGGAGTCCGTGGACGAAAGGGCCGATGGCTGGTATCTCCTGGGCGCGGTCTATGAGACCGGCGAGGGCGTGGAGCCGGATATGGATAAGGCCCTGGAATACTACGCCAAGGCCGCGGAGGCCGGGGACGCGGACGCGGCCCAGCGGCTGGAGGAGCTGACGGCGGGACCGGAAACGGAGGAGCCCGCCGCCAGCGAGCCTCCCGCTGAGGATTAACACTTATTTCCGGGGCCGCCGGCCCTTTGGGCTTTCTGAAACGTATAAAGAGACAGAAGACCGGAAAGGAGAACCGCTATGAATAGCAGCAAAAACGAAAAGAATTTTGAAGAGCTGTCCGACGAAGCCCTTGACAAGGTGGCCGGAGGCTGGGACGAGGACGAGGTATTGGAGGCTGGGCCATGGGTAGCGAAGGCTCCCCTGACCGATGATGAAAGATACGGCGATCACGAGTGCGGCAACTGCCACAGAAGGCATATCAACGCCTCGAACGGCATGTTGAGAGACGACAACGTATGGTTTTGCAACGGCTGCTGGTACACGATCAGCGGTTGGTAAAGATGAAGGGAGGCAGAGATGATAGACAACAAGGACAAAAGGGAGCTGTCCGACGAGGCCATGGATGAGGTGGTGGGCGGTTCGATCCGACTCCCCACTTCTGTGACGGCCGCTTATTTGAGCGATCCGTCTCAACCGCATACCGTGTGCGACAGATGCCACGGTACATTTGCCGCGGGCGTGGTCACAGAGCACGCGGTGAGCTCCGGCTATCTTTGGCTCTGCCCGGCTTGCGTCCAGGCTTACAAGGACGCCGGTCTGTACTTTCACAAAGCCGATATATAAGAAGGAGCAGCGGTAAAAGGAGAAGGCTATGAACGACAACGAGAACAGGAAGAGCATGGAAGAGCTGGCCGACGAGGCGCTGGACGCCGTGTCCGGGGGAGCGGTATCAAAAGAGACTCTAGATGAGGAGAAATGGTATTGCTTTTTTCAGGGATTTCAGTCGCTGAATAATTGCTGCAATTGTCAGTCAGACTGGGATTTCACCTGTCAGCTCTTCGATATGGATCCAGAGGCGAGATACAATATGTTCGGCGGGAACCAGTTCGCGAAGTGCCCGTATTTCAGGAGCATGTAAGGCCTGGACCAAAGGGGGGGCCTGTGAACGACAGCGGGAACAAAAGAGCAGCGTAGAAACAAATCAAAAAGGAGCAGACACCATGAAGCGGAGCACGAGATACTGGCTTGCGCTGGCCCTGACGGCGGCGCTGATCCTGGGCGCGGCGATGCCTGCGCTGGCGGCGGAGGAGGCGGCCACAGCAGAGGAAGCCTTCGATATGGCCGTGGCGTATATGTACGGCGACGGGGTGGAGCAGGACTCTGAAAAGGCCTTCCAGCTCTTCAGCCAGGCGGCGGAGCAGGACTATCCCGACGCCTACGAGTACCTGGCCTATCTGTACTATGCCGGCGAGGGCGTGGAGCAGGATTACGCCGAGGCGATGGAGTGGTACAAAAAGGCCGCGGAGAATGGAAACGCCAGAGCGGCCTTCGACGTGGGCGCGATGTACGACTTCGGCGACGGCGTGGATCAGGATCATGCCATGGCGAAGGAGTGGTACGAAAAGGCCTCGGAGATGGGCGACGACGACGCGCTCAACAACCTGGGCTGCCTGTACGAATACGGCGACGGCGTGGAGCGGGACTACGCCAAGGCGGCGGAGTATTACACCCAGGCCTCGGAGATGGGCGACGGCATGGCCTCGGCGAACCTGAGCTGGCTGTATGCCTGCGGTCTGGGCGTGGAGCGGGACGAGGCAAAGGCCTTCGAGCTGGCCGGCAAGGCGGCGGAGGCAGGCGAGAGCGGTGGCATGTATTTGATGGGCCAGTTCTATGACTACGGCTACGGCGTGGTGGAGAAAGACCACGCCCAGGCGGCCCAGTGGTATGAAAAGGCCATCGAGGCGGACGGCGAGAACGCGGCGGCCTTGATGGAGCTGGGCACTCTTGTCAAAGACGGCGAGGGCACGGAAAAGGACGAGGCGCGGGCCGAAGAGCTCTTCCAGGAGGCCGCGGAGATCCTTCTGGCGTGGGAGGCCGAGGATGCGCTGGACATCTCCGAAAAGCGGACCCTGGGCCAGCTGTACTATACGGGCATGGGCGTGGAACAGGACTATGAAAAGGCCGCGGAACTGCTGGCCGACGCCGCTGGAGACAACGACCGGGACGCCCTGTATGTTCTGGGCGCCTGCTATCTCTTCGGCCAGGGCGTGGAGCAGGATATGGCCAAGGCCATGGAGCTGATCACCGGCGCGGCGGAACAGGGGCTACCCGTTGCCATGGCGACGCTGGGCACGATGTATGAGCAGGGCTTGGGCGTGGACGCGGACCCGGATATGGCCCGGCAATTCTATGAAGAGGCCGCCTCCCTGGGCATGGACACCTCCAGGGAGCTGGAGCATCTGGCGGAGACGCCCGCCGCCTGAGAAATTTAGAAGCGTTCGGCCCTTTCGGCGGACTGGAACGTATATAGATACACACCGGCGAGCGGAGGTATCATCATGAACAACAACGAAAACAGAAAGGCTCCCCAGGAGCTGACAGACGAGATGCTGGACGCGGTGGCCGGAGGCGGGCGCCAGGCCGATAGCTCTGACGCGTATTTTTGGCAGCAGTTTCGGAACAACAACGACTGCCTGCATTGCAAGAACAGCTGCCCGTATATTTTCATGTCGCCCGAGGAGAGGAGCATTACCTTTGGCAGAGACCCCAACGCGAAGTGCCAGTATTACAAGAGCATGTGAGACCGAAGGGAGAGCAAACTATGGAAAACAGCGAGAACAAAAAAGCTCCGGAAGAGCTGACGGACGAGATGCTGGACAAGATCGTCGGCGGAGCCGATACACCAGATAAGGATGCCATTCTGGCGTGGGCCATGCAGTTTGGTATGAACAACTGCTTGCGATGCAAGGGCATGACGACCAGCCAGTGCAGTTACTATCATGGGCCGGTGGACGTCTACCTGATGGGGTTGAAGGCCTCCGACACCTGCCCCGGATTCATATCCTGATGAAGGAGGCGCCGTCATGAGCGACAACGAGAACAGGAAGAACAGCGAAGAACTGGCGGACGAGGCGCTGGACAATGTCGCGGGAGGCATCACGCCCGAGCAATGGGAGCAGGCGCGGCAGCAGGCGCTTGCGCAGTATAAGGATCCATGCATCGTGTGCAAGACGACGGAAGGCGTGAAGTACTACGCCTACAGGAACAAGGTGGGATGCTACGGCGCTCAGTATTTCTGCCCGGCCTGCCGTGATCTGAAGATCCAGCAGGGATATGAGGTGTGGGAATACTGACGGCCGTGCCCGCCAAAGAAAGCTGGACAATGTCGCCGGGGGAATGATGGATATTAGTGATCTTAAGGAGGAACATCCATGAACGAGGAACTGATCGGGAAGCTGAAGGAGGCCAAGTCCGTGGAGGACGTGGTCGCCGTTGCCAAGCAGTACGGCAAGAAGTTGACCCTGGAGCAGGCCAAGGTCCTTCTGGACCGGGTGAAGGCCGCTGTGACCGGCGAGTTGTCCGACGAGGACCTGGCCGCCGTCGCCGGCGGCGCCGTCGACCCGAAGAAGTTCGGGGAGGCCATGGGCGCTGACAAGCATTGGCTGGGCTGATCCGGACAACGAGCAAGGGGCTCCCCCACGCGGGGGAGCCCCTTGCTGTATATTAGAGCGGCCGGTCACAGCTCTTCGATCTTGAAGGCGGAATATCCCTCGTAATAATAGCTGTGGTCGATGCCCTTCATGTATATTTCCCGGTCATTGACCTTGTCGGTCAGGGCCGCTTTCAGCAGGTGCTTGATCTCTATATCGCGGATGGGGCTGCGCTCCATGGCCAGAAGGTAGTCCTCCTTGTCCACCAGGCTCCAGTCCACTACCATGCCCAACTCCTTTTTGAAGATGTGGTCCAGCCAGATGCGGGCGCTGCGGCCGTTGCCCTCCCGGAACGGATGGGCGATGTTCATCTCCACATACTTCTCCACGATCTGGTCAAAGGTCGACTGGGGCATGCATTCGATGTTTTTCAAAGAGGTCTCCAGATACATGAGGGGGGCGAAGCGGAAATTGCCCTTGGCCAGATTGACATCCCGCATTTTCCCGGCAAACTCGTAAATGTCCTCAAAGAGGAAGCGATGGATCTCCGCCAGCGTGGCATAAGTTCCCGGCATCAGCGTATCCAGACGGCCGCTGTCATAGAGCTGGGCTGCCTTTTTCTTGCTGATACGCTCCTCCTCACGGGCCAACTCCGAAGAGTCCGTGATCCCCAGCTTGTTTTCCAACGCCATCGCACGCGCTCCCTTTCATTGCATTTACCTATGAAGTATACCACATCGATCATTGGCGTGCAACAGACCGCCCCGGCGGAGCGGAAGCTCTATTCCTTGGCGGCCGGTTCCCGGATGAGTCCGGAGGCCCGTTTCCAGCGGCCGGACAGCAGCCGGGCGGAGAAGAGGATAGAGCGCAGGGCCCAGTCGGAGCACATGCCAATCCAGTAGCCCATAGCGCCCAGCTGCGGCATGCCGGGGATGCGGTCCGTGGTGAGGAAGAACGCCAGGGTCACCCGCATGATGAACATGGACAGCACCGAGCCGTACATCACGTATTTTACGTCGCTGGTGGCCTTCAGGATCCCCGGGGCGGTGAAGGAGAGGGGGTAGGTGAAGAACTGGACGAACAGGCAGAAATAAAGGCACTGCCGCCCAATGGCCTTCGCCTCGGCCCCGTAGCCGTAGAGCTGGGTCAAAAACGGCATGAGCGCCAGGAACGTGCCCACGCAGACGGCGTTGGTCACGTAAGATATGACCAGCATCCGCTTCATGTAATACTTGACCTGGTCCGGGTCGCCCGCGCCCACCGACTGGCCGATGACCGTGAGACAGGAGGTGCCCACGCCGCCGCCCACCACCGAGGCGAAGTTGTTGATCTGGTTGGCGATGGTGTTGCCGTTGGCCTGGATGTTGACGTGGATGAGCCTGCCGGCTTCGTCCAGGGCCGTGACGCTCTTGGGGCCGGTGGCGTACACGGCGGCGTTCACGAAGGTGTTGGTCATGAGCTTGCCCAGCTGGAACAGCGCCGACTCCACGCCGCTGGGGATGGCCAGCTTCAGGATGCTCCTGACCATGGCGCCGTCGAAGCGGAACCGCTCGAAGACCCGCACCCGCACGGTGTTGCCCTTTTGGCTCAGCAGCGCCAGCATGAACAGCGCCGGGATGGCCCGGCAGAAGAGGGTAGCCAGCCCCGCGCCCAGAACGCCCATGCGGAGAACAAACAGAAACACCGCGTTCAGCCCGATGTTGACCACGCAGCTCATGGCCGCGCTGGCCATGGTGGAAAAGCTCTTCCGCTGGGCGCGCAGGAGCGCCGCGCAGGCGTTGAACAGGCCGATGAAGGGGAAGGAGGCGGCGGTCACGTAGAAGTAGGTCCGCTGGTAGGCGAAGGTGGAGCTGTCCACGTTCCCGTAGAAAAGCCCCAGGATGGGCTTGTTGAGGGCCAGGCAGAGAAGACCCACCCCCAGGGAGATGCACACAACCAGGGCCAGCAGCTGCTTGGCCACCTTGTTGGCACGGGGCCGGTCGCCTGCGCCCAGGGCCTGAGAGGTGACGATGGCGCCGCCGGTGGCGAAGGCGGAGAAGAGCTGGATGATGAGGTTGTTGATGTAATCCACGTTGCCGATGGCGTTGCTGGCGTTGCTCCGTACGGCCTGGGCGGCGTCGATGTTGGAGACCATCAGCGAGTCGAAAAAGCCCAGCGAGGTGGAGAATATCTGCTCTATCACGATGGGCAGCACCAGCCAGAGAAGCTGCCGCGCCGTGAAGAGCGTATATCGCTTTTTTGCCTTTCCCATGGTAATGCCCTCCCGCGTCATGGCGGAAATGTCCCTGTTTCACCGGGGCCACCGATATGTTACAACTATTTTGCTTGATTTTCCATTGTTTTCGCTCTAAAATTACAAATAATTGAATTTTCTCAGGAAGGGAAGGATCCAATGAAGCTCCGGGAGCTTTTTACAGCCAGGGACATGACCGAGGGGGCGCCCTGGAAACGTATCATGGAATTCGCCGTGCCCATGCTCATCGGCAACCTGGCCCAGCAGCTGTATAACACGGTGGACTCTATCGTGGTGGGCAAGTACGTGGGGGACAACGCCCTGGCGGCGGTGGGTACCTGCATGCCCATCTTCAATCTGCTGCTGGCCGTGTTCGTGGGCGTGTCCACCGGCGCGGGCATCGTGATAAGCCAGCGCTTCGGCGCGGACGACCGGGAAGGCCTTTCCCGGGCCATCGGCAACTGTATCACCCTCGCGGCTATCACCTCCGTGGCCACCATGGTCATCGGCGTGGTCATCACGGAACCGCTGCTGCGGCTTTTGAGCACGCCGGAGTCCGTGTTCGACTGGTGCGCGCAGTACCTCAAGATATTCTTCCTGGGGGCGGCGGGCTTTACGTATTACAACATCCTCTCCGGCATCCTCCGGGGCCTGGGGGACTCCTTCTCCGCCCTGGGGTTCCTGCTGCTGGCGACTATCCTGAACATCTTCCTGGACGTGTGGTTCGTGGCCAGCTTCGGGCTGGGCGTGCCCGGCGTGGCCCTGGCCACCATCATCGCCCAGGCCATCTCCGCGGCGTTGTGCTTCGTGAAGCTGCTGCACATGCGGGAGGTGTTCGACCTCAACTGGCATACGCTGCGCATGCGCAAGGACACGGCCTGGCGCATCATCAAGCTGGGCGTCCCCTCCGGCATCACCCAAGGCATCATGTCCGTGGCCATGCTGGTGGTGCAGTCTCTCACCAACAGCATGGGGGAGATGGTGATGGCCTGCAACGTGATCATCATGCGGGTGGACGGCTTCGCCATGATGCCCAACATGAGCTTCGGCCAGGCCATGAGCGTCTTCGCCGGGCAGAACGTGGGCGCGGGCCGCCTGGACCGGGTGGAGCAGGGGACGAAGCAGGGCGGCGCCATGGCCCTGGCCACCTCCGCCACCATCACGGCCATACTGCTGTTCGCCGGACGGTATCTCTTTGACCTGTTCACCGACACCCCGGAACTGATGGACATGGCGGTGCGCATGATGCGTATCCTTGCGGTGGGCTATATCTGCGTCGCTGTGACCCAGGTGCTGGGCGGCGTGATGCGGGGCGCGGGGGACACCGCCACGCCCATGTGGATCACCATGATCAGCACCATCGTGCTGCGGGTGCCTATCGCCTACGGCATGGCTTTTCTCACCCGCACAGAGGCCTTCCCCAAGGGCCAGCCCCAGGCGCTGTTCGGCTCCCTTCTCATCTCCTGGGCCGTGGGCGCGCTGCTCACCTGGATCGCCTACCGCCGGGGCGCCTGGCGGAAGAAGGCTCTGATCACCAACTGAACTGGCCTGGGCGAGGTTGCGCAAAAGTCAGGTTTGACAGCGAAAATGTCGGAGCCTGCGTGTTGAACGCACCGTTGTGGTGTGATATTATAAAACAGAAAACAGCTATTGGATAGGCGGCGGTCATCCGCCGCAGAAGGGAGAACATCGACTATGAAGATAAACCGTGTATTGGCCCTTATCCTGGCGCTGGTGATGGCGCTGGGGTGCTGCGGCACGGCCTTTGCCGCGGAGGAGGACGACGGCATCCTGGATTTTTTGCCGGAGACAAAGCCCGCGCCGGAGGACGACCTGTACGGGGCCGTGAATTTTGATACGCTAAAGGAGAATGAGGTCCCCGCCGGCCGTAAGAGGTGGTCCCCCGATGTGGCCAACGACCTGGAGATCACCGAAGAACTCAACGAGATGCTGGACGAGTATGTGGCCAACGCCGGGACTTACGAGAAGGGGACGCCGGAGCAGAAGATCGCGGACCTGTACCTGTCCTACGTGGACGAGGAGAGCCGTAACGCCACCGGCATTGAGCCCATCCGTCCCTATCTGGACGCCATCAACAGCGCTTCGACCATCCAGGAGTATGTGGAGGCCATCGCCGCCATGGGCGGTGAGATCAGTTTTTACAGCCTGCTGTATTTCAGCGTGAGCGTGGATCTTTACGATTCCACCCACTATGCCCTCTATGCGAACCAGGCGGACCTGGGCCTGGGAAAGGCATACCTGGAGGACGAGAGCATGTCCTCTTACTGGGATATCTATAAGACCCTGGTCACGAAGCTGTTCGTGCTGTACGGCCTGAGCGAGGAAGAGGCCGCCGAAAAGACCGAAAACGTCGTCAGCCTGCAGACCAAGCTGGCCGCGTCCACGCTGTCCGAGGCGGATATGTACGACTATTCCAAGGCGTACCAGCCCATGAGCATGGACGAGATGACGGCGCTGCTGCCTACCGTCGATATGGGGCCGGTGCTGGAGGCCTTCGGGGTATCCGGGGCCGAGCAGGTCGTGGTGACGGATAGAGGTCAGCTGGAGGCCATCGGCCAGGTGCTCACCGAGGAGAATCTGCCGCTTTTGAAGGACTTCTCCACCGCCACGCTGCTGAAGGATATGGCGCCTTACCTGGGCATGGACTACCGGCAGGCGTCGCAGGATTACTCCACAGCCATGAACGGCGTCACCCCCAAGGAGCTGCCGGAGGCGGCCAAGGACTCGGTGGAGTCGACCCTGGAGTGGGATTTTGCCAAGCTCTATGTGGAGAAGTATTTCCCCGAGGAGAGCAAGCAGTATGTGCTGGACATGACGGACGAGATCATTGCCTGGTTCGAGCAGCGCATCGACGAGTTGGACTGGATGGGCGACGAGACAAAGGCGGCCGCCAAGAAGAAGCTGGACACCCTGAACGTGAAGATCGGCTACCCTGACAGCTATGATTTCGTGTCGTATCTGGACGATGTGGAGTACGTCTCCCCGGCGGACGGCGGCAGCCTCATCGAAAACAAGCTGAATGAGTCCAGGGTCTACGCCGCGTACAGCCACAGCCTACTGGGGCAGGAGGTGGATAAGTCCGCCTGGGGCATGACGCCTCAGACTGTGAACGCCTACTATAGCCCCACCGCCAACGAGATCGTGTTCCCCGCGGGCATCATCCGGGGCGCGTTTTACGATCCCGACGCCAGCCGGGCGTACAACCTGGGCGGCATCGGCGCGGTCTTCGCCCACGAGCTGACCCACGCCTTCGACAGCTCCGGCGCCCAGTTTGACGAGAACGGCAACCTGAACATGTGGTGGACCGAGGAGGACTACGCCAACTTCACGGCGCTGCAGCAGGATGTCATCGACTATTATGAGGCTTTCGAGCTGACGGACGGCATCGACCTCAACGGCGAGCTGACCCTGACGGAGAATATCGCCGACCTGGGCTCGCTGCACTGCGTGGCGGAGCTGTGCGGGGACGACCCGGAGGCCCTGCGGGAGCTGTTCGAGGCCTATGCCGCGTCCTGGGCCGAGAAGGCGCCCCGGGAGGTGTACGACAATTGGAGCCGCACGGACACCCACGCTCCCGGCATAGCCCGGACCAACGCGGTGGCCAGCTCCACCGAAGAGTTCTACGAGGCCTATGACGTGCAGGAGGGCGACGGCATGTACGTGGCCCCCGAGGACCGGGTCTGCATCTGGTAAACACAGGAAAACTTACATCGGAAGAGGCCATCCCGGTATGGGGACGGCCTCTTTTTTGCCCGGGCCGGGAAGGATTACGTAAAAATCAGGTTTGATTACGAAAACGTCAGAGCCTCCTTGTTGAGGAGGGCATTTTGTTATGATAAAATATATCAATAACTATTATGGGGGAGAGCGGGGAGATGGAGAAGACACGGGTGTCCTCTGTTGTCCATAAGCTGCCATCCCCGGGGCGTGCGAAATAGTGATATTGACTATAAAATCATCGTTGCGGTATGAGCAAAATTGATGTAAAATAATATTAAAGTGACTTCCGGCTGGATGTACAGCCTGGACAGGCCGGAAGACGGAAACAAAGTTATAATCATTAGGAGGCAACAACAATGACCATCACGAAAAACCAGAACGGGACCCATCTTGATCTGGCCCTGGAGGGCCGGCTGGATACCACCACCGCGCCCCAGCTGGAGGCGGAGCTGAAGCAGAGCGTGAACGGCGTCACGGAGCTGGCGCTGGATTTCAGCAAGCTGGAGTATCTGTCCTCGGCCGGCCTGCGCGTGCTTTTGAGCGCCCAGAAGGTCATGAACCGGCAGGGGTCCATGGTGATCAAGAACGTGAACGAGACCATCATGGAGATCTTTGAGGTCACCGGCTTCTCGGATATTTTGACCGTCGAGTAAGAACGAGCAAGCGTGTCAACGACGATGGAAGACGAGAACATCCTGATACAGAACGAGGAGTTTCTGGAAAAAACATACCGCGCGGCGCTGTGGCCGGGGATGTTGTCGATCTTGAGCGGCTGCGTAAATATCATTGCGGACGGGGTCCTGGTCGGCCAGAAGATCGGTGCGGGAGGCCTTGCGGCCATCAACCTCTGCGTGCCGGTCTATCTGGCTCTGTGCATCGTGGGCTCCTTCTTCGTGTCCGGCGCGGCGATCTGCAGCTCCAGGGAGATCGGCGCCAACCGCCGGGACAAGGCGGGCCTGTATTACCGCTATGCAGTGACGCTCTGTTTGATCGCCTCTGTCTTCATGACAGCCGTGGGCATTCTGCTGATCGATCAGATCGCGGCTTTTCTGTGCCGCGACAGCGAGATCCTTCCGATGGTGAAGGACTATGCGCTGGTCACGCTGGCGGGCGCGTTCCCAAAGATCTTTCTGTATGTCCCGTTCTGGTATCTGCGCCTGGACGGGCGGAACAAGACCGTGACCGTGATGATGACGATCATGGGCGCGGGGAACGTGGCGCTGGACTTCGCCTTCCTGTACGGACTCGATATGGGCGTCTTTGGCGCGGCGCTGGCCAGCGTCATCGCGACGGCCGTGGCGTGCGTGATCGGTTTCGCGGGCCTTCACCGTGGGACCTTCCATTTCAAGCCGGGTCCGGCGCTCCCGGGGAGAGAGGAATTCCGGGAGATGTCTGTGGCGGGAAGCCCTGCCGCGATGAACAACCTGGTCCAGACACTGCGCCTTCTGTGCGTGAACGGCCTGCTGCAGAAATACGGCGGCAGCATGATGCTGGCGGAGTTTTCCGTGCTGAACGGGATCAGCGCCTTTGCTGAGGCCGTGACGGTGGGCGTTCCCCAGGCAGGCACGGCGATGATGGGTGTCTACCGGGGCGAGAGGGACAACGAGAGCATCTGCATCCTGCTGAAGCTGGAGCTGAAAAAGGGCGTCCTGTACAGCCTGGTATTCAGCGCGGTCATCGTGCTGGGGGCAGACATCATCGCGGCGGCCTACGGCCTGGCGCAGCCCATGCGCTTCCCCATGCTGTGCCTTGCCATCAGCCTGATCCCCTCCCTGTGGAACAACGTGCTGTCTTCCTATTACAGCGTTTCGGGCCACGCGGGGCTGTCCAACCTGATCATCATCCTCAAGTCCTATGTGTTCGCGGCGCTGAGCCTGCTGGCTCTGCTGGCGTCCGGGATAACGCCGTGGCTGTTCCTCACGGCGGGCGAACTGCTCACGGTGTGTGTGTGGTATCTCATCACCGGGATCCTGCACCGCCGGAGCGAGATGACCAGCCGGTATTTTCTCATGGATCAGACGCTGGAAAAGGCGGGCCAGGTCATCAACTTCTCCATGATCAGCGATAACGAGAAGATCTGCGAGGCCAGTGAGAGGATCACGGATTTCTGCCAGGAAAACGGGATGCAGGCCAAGCAGGTGATGCGGGTGAGTCTGGCGCTGGAGGAGATGATGACGCTCATCACGAGCATCAACGACCCCCAGCGGATCCTGTTTGACATCCGGGTGTACGCCGTGCCCAGCGAGACCGGCATCCGCATCCGCTATAACGGGAAAAAGTTTGACCCGCTCCTGTCCGGGGATGGCGGGGACGACGACATGCTCTATATGGGCATGCGGATGCTGCAAAAGCTGGTGAAGAAGGTGGATTACCAGGACACGTTTGGGATGAACACGCTTCTGATCGTGCTGTGACAGACGCGATATGGTGGGAAAGGAAAGTATGACAGAAGAAACAGGGCTCCGGCGCATGGAGGCCGTGTGCGGCGACGCCGTCCGTGTGCAGGAGCGGTTCCTGATGGAGCTGCTGGAGCGCAACGCGCAGACAGAATACGGAAAGAAGTGGGGCTTTTCCGGCCTTCGCACCGTAGAGGACTACCGAAAGCAGGTGCCCCTGTCCCGGTATGACGACTATGAACCGCTTATAGAGCGCCAGATCGGGGGAGAAAAAGGGCTTCTGACAGCCGATGAGCCGGTGTTCTACTGCATCAGCGCGGGCAGCACCTCCCAGCCGAAGTATGTGCCCATCACCCAGCGGGATGTGACGGTCCACCGGATATACCTGTTGGATGCAGTGCAGGACGTCATCTGGAAAGAGCTGGCGGGCCTCCCGGACGAGAAGCTGTTTGGCAGGATCTTTGAGACCGGCGAGTTTTACCGCACCGCCATGCCGGACGGCACCATGAACGGCGTGCGCTCCGGCGTGCTGATGCGGTGGCTGGAATCGAGAGACGAGATCGACTTCTCCGAATATACCTCACCCCGAAAGGTGATGTTCCCGGAGAAGATGGAGAATATGCTCTACGTGAAGCTGCGCTTCGCTCTGGCCTGCCGGGATATCACCGCGATCCACGGCGTTTTCGTGCATGGGATGGTGCAGATGTTCCAGTACCTTCAGGAGCGCTGGGACGGGTTCGTGGAGGACATTGCCAGCGGAGAGGTCAGCGATCGCTTCCAGATCAGCGAACAGTGGAAGCGCTACATAAAAGAGCGCCTGGCGCCGGACCCCGGGCGGGCGGAGGAACTGCGGTCCGCGACGAAGGACGGCGCTTCGGGGCTCGTGCGCCGGATATGGCCGGAGCTTCGGTATATCCGCATGGCAGGGGGCAGCATCTTCCAGGGGTACATGGATGAGCTGCGGGTATTCATCGGCGATCTGCCCATCCACTTCTACGCCTACGCCTCCTCGGAGAGCACCTTGGGCGCGGTCTACACGCTGCAGGAGGAGGATGCCCGCTATGTGCTGATCCCGGAGTCCTGCTTCTTTGAGTTCCTTCCGGAGGGAGAGACTGGAGAGCGGGCGCTGACGTTCCGGGAGGTGGAGGCCGGGAAGAGCTACGAGCTTGTCGTTACCACCCTGTCCGGCCTTTACCGATACATGATGGGGGATGTCGTGGAGGTGACGGGTTTCTACGGCGAGGCGCCGATCATTCGCATGAGCCGCCGGAAGAGTCAGGTGCTCAACGTGGCGGACGAGAAAATGGATATGCGGCAGATGGAAAGGGCGATGCGGCGGTTTGAGCGGCTTTCGGGTTGTCTCCTGGAGGGCTACTGCGCGGACACGGGCTTTCGTGGATCTACGCCGTACTATTCGGTGTATCTGGAGCCGAAGACAGGAGCGCTGCCAGCGGATGCAGAAACACTACTGGACGACTGCCTCCGTGACAGCTGCTTCGGATACAAAGGCGCCCGGGAACTGGGGCAGATCGGCGACGTGCGGGTGCTGCCCTTACAAAAAGGCGCTTTCGCGGCGTACCGTGAATTCCTGGCGGGGAAGGGATTCCGCATGGAACAGAATAAACCCATTCATATCCTTCAGACCGAGGAGCAGAAAGACTTTTTTAAGGGAGAGGCAGTGAGATGAAAAAGAAGAACCGCAGACTGGCGGTAGTGATGGTCGCGAGCATCGTGGCAGTCATCGTGATCCTGAGCGTGATCGTGGCGATGACGGGCTACCAGCAGTTCACCAATGTGCTGGAGCAGCAGTACAACGACACCGCCTATGAGGTGGCGGAGACGGCGCTGACCTATCTGAACCCGGACAAACTGGAGGGGTACCTGCAGACGGGGCAGACGGACGAGGAGTACGACGCCATCCTGGCGCGTCTCGACGATCTGGTGGTGAGCAGCAACTGTAATTTCATCTACGTGGCGAAGATAGACGAGACGGATTACATGACGACCACCTACATCTACGATTCCGTTAACCCTGCCACAGGCTTCAGCCGCTATGAATTCGGCTATGTCTCCCGGGACGTTGACCCGAACTATGTGGACGACCTGAAGCATATCCTGACCACGGGCGGCCGCGCGGAGAAGTATCTGTACTCTTATACCGAGTCCGGCGCGCACACCACGGCGGGTCTTGCGGTGAAGGATTCCACTGGCAAAGTAGTGGCTGTGATCGGCGTGGAGAAATCCATGACCGTCCTCTACGGCGCACGGAGCACCTATATCCTCTGGGTCGCATCCATCGCGGCGGCGATTGTGGTCCTGACCCTGCTGGTCTACCTGCTGTGGCTGAACGGCAAGGTGATCCGGCCTATCGCGGAGATCACCGGCGAGGCACAGCGTTTCGCCATCGACGGAGAGAACCCGGCGACGAGTCTGAAGGCCACGGAAAACCGTTACGAGATCGGTGTGCTGGCGTCCTCTATCCTGAAGATGGAGGCGGAGATCAAACAGTATATCGACAACCTGACCGCCGTGACAGCGGAGAAGGAGCGCATCGGCGCGGAGCTGGACATCGCCACCCACATCCAGGCCTCCATGCTGCCCTGCATCTTCCCGCCCTTCCCTGATAAGCCGGAGGTGGATATCTACGCCTCCATGAACCCGGCCAAGGAGGTGGGCGGCGACTTCTACGACTTCTTCATGGTGGACGACACCCACCTGGCCATCGTCATGGCGGACGTGTCCGGCAAGGGCGTGCCCGCGGCTCTGTTCATGGTCATCGGAAAGACCCTCATCAAGGACCACACCACCCCGGGCCGGGACCTGGGCGAGGTATTTATGGAGGTCAACAAGCTCCTGTGCGAGGGCAACGGCGAGGAGCTGTTCATCACCGCCTTCGAGGGCGTGCTGGACCTGGAGACCGGCCAGTTCAACTTTGTGAACGCCGGGCATGAGATGCCCTTCATCCGCCGGAAGGGGAAGTATACGCCGGAGAAGATACGGGCCGGATTCGTCCTGGCAGGCATGGATATGACCCGCTACCGCATGGGTTCCCTGCAGATGGAGCCTGGGGACGCGATCTTCCAGTACACGGATGGCGTGACCGAGGCGACGAACGGCCAAAACGAGCTGTACGGCATGGAGCGGCTGGAGGCGGTGCTGAACAGGAACGCGGATGCCTCCCCCGATAAGCTGCTGCCGGCGGTGAAGGCGGACATCGACGCCTTCGTGGGCAGCGCGCCCCAATTCGACGACATCACCATGCTGTGCTTGGAGTATAAGAAAATGATGAATGCATCCGATCCCAACGAGATGACCGTGGAGGCCACCTTGGAGAACATCCCCGCCGTGACGGCCTTTGTGGACGAGCGGCTGGAGGCCCTGGACTGCCCCATGAAGGCCCAGATGCAGATCGACGTGGCCATCGACGAGCTGTTCAGCAACATCGCCCGGTACGCCTACGACCCCTCCGGCCCGGCGACTGTACGGGTGGACGTGGACCAGAATCCCCTGGCGGTGCGCATCACCTTCATCGACCACGGCAAGCCCTACGACCCCCTGGCCAAGGAGGACCCGGACGTGACCCTCTCCGCGGAGGATCGCCAGATCGGCGGCCTGGGCATCTTCATGGTGAAGAAGTCCATGGACGATGTGCGCTACGAGTACAAGGACGGCCAGAACATCCTGACCGTGGAAAAACGCCTGGAGACGTGAAAGGGGAGACACCATGAGCTTAGCAGAGGGGAAGTTTGAAAACGGCGTTCTGACGGCATCTCTCATCGGACACATCGACTCCGGCAACGCCGCCCAGGCGGAGCGGGAGCTGAACGAACTGCGCCAAAAGACCCCGGAAGCGGCGGCCGTGGTGCTGGACTTCGAGCGGCTCCAGTACATATCCAGCGCGGGCCTGCGGATCATTCTGCGGCTGCGGAAGGACCGGCCTGAGCTGAAGATCGTGAACGTGTCGCCCGAGGTATATGAGATCCTGGACATGACCGGCTTCACAGAGATGATGCCGGTAGAGAAGGCCTACCGGCGGCTGAGCGTGGATGGCTGTGAGGTCATCGGTCAGGGCGCCAACGGCCAGGTCTATCGCCTGGACCCGGATACCATCATCAAGGTGTACCTGAATCCGGACAGCCTGCCGGACATCCACCGGGAGCGGGAACTGGCCCGCCGGGCCTTCGTGCTGGGCATCCCTACCGCCATCCCCTACGACGTTGTAAAGGTGGGGGAGGGCTATGGCTCCGTGTTCGAGCTTCTGAACGCCAAGAGCCTGGCCAAGCTCATCATCGCCGAGCCGGAGAAGCTGGACGAGTACGTGCAGGTCTATGTGGACCTGCTGAAAAAGATCCACAGCACCGAGGTGCAGCCCGGAGACATGCCGGATATGAAGGCGGTGGTCCTTGGCTGGACGGATTATCTGAAGGATCACCTGCCGCCGGCGCAGTATGAAAAGCTCCACGGGCTGATCGAGGCGGTGCCGGAGGACCACCACATGCTCCACGGCGACTACCATATAAAAAACGTCATGGTCCAGAACGGCGAGGTGCTGCTCATCGACATGGACACCCTGTGCATGGGTCACCCCGTGTTTGAGTTCGCGTCCATATTCCTGGCCTACCAGGGCTTCGGGGAGCTGGACCACAGTGAGACGGAGCGGTTTTTGGGCGTGAGCCATGAGACGGGCGCGGCCATCTGGAACAAGACCCTCCGGCTCTACTTTGGCACAGAGGACCAGGCCGAGCTGGACGCCGTCGCCGACAAGGCCAAGGTCGTTGGCTACACCCGGCTCCTGCGGCGGACCCTCCGCCGGAAGAGCGGCACCGCCGACGGTCAGGCCATCGTCGCCAACTGCAAGGCCCGGCTGGCGGAGCTTTTGGAGCGGGTCGATGCGCTGACATTCTGAGCATAACACTAATAACAACACTGCAGGGGGAGAACTGATATGGACAACGGACTGTTTCGTCAAAAGAGCCTGGACAAGGTGTCCAGCCCAGAGCAGATGAACGACTATATCCGGGTGACCAGTCCCGGGGTGTGGCTGATCCTGGCCGCGGTGATCGCGATCCTGGCCGGACTGCTCATCTGGTCCGTGCTGGGCCGGCTGGAGACCACGGTGCCGGCGGCGGCGGTGGCCGGGCCGGACGGAGCGGCGGTGTGCTACATCGATGAGGGAGACCTCTCCTCCGTGCACGCGGGCCAGACGGTGCATATCGCAGGGATCGATTATGCTCTGTCCGAGGTGGCGGCCAAGCCTGTGGTCGTAGACGAGAGTTTCGACGCCTACGCCCTGCACGTGGGCGGCCTGGAGGCCGGCCAGTGGGTGTACCCTGCGGAGCTGGACGGGACGCTGGACGAGGGGATCTACGAGGCGAAGGTCGTGGTGGACAGCGTTTCTCCCATCTCGTTCCTGCTGAATTGAGGCGCCCATGAAGAAGCAAGAGATCAAAAAGCCCGTTACCAAGGGCGTGGCCAAAGTGCCGGTGGTCATGCAGATGGAGGCGCTGGAGTGCGGCGCCGCCAGCCTGACCATGGTGCTGGCCTATTATGAGAAATGGATACCGCTGGAGCAGGTGCGCGCCGACTGCGGCGTGAGCCGGGACGGCTCCAACGCCAAAAACGTGCTGAAGGCCGCGAGGAGCTACGGCCTCACGGCGAAGGCATACCGCTTTGAGCCGGATGACCTGCGGGAGCGGGGAACGTTCCCCTGCATCATCCACTGGAACTTCAACCACTTCGTGGTGCTGGACGGGTTCAAGGGCGGCAAAGCCATATTGAACGACCCGGCCCGGGGCGTGACCCCGGTGAGCATGGAGACCTTTGACGAGTCCTTCACCGGCATCTGCATGATGTTCGAGCCGGGGGAGGGGTTCCAGCCCGGCGGCAGCCCCAAGAGCATGCTGGGCTACGCGAAAAAGCGGCTCACCGGCGCCGGGGCGGCGCTGGTGTTCGTGACGCTGACCACGCTCATCAGCTCCCTTTTCGGCGTGATCAGCCCCGCCTTCTCCCGGATATTTATGGACCGTCTGCTCACGAGGCAGAACCCGGAGTGGCTGTGGCCGTTTTTGGCGGCCCTGGCCGGCGTGAGCATTTTGCAGCTCGTCGTGGCATGGGTCCAGGCGGTTTGGTCCCTTCGCATCACAGGCAAGCTGGCTTCCGTGGGTTCGGCAACGTTCCTGTGGAAGGTGCTGCACATGCCCATGGAGTTTTTCTCCCAGCGCATGGCCGGCGACATCCAGCAGCGGCAGACCACCAACGCCAACATCGCCCAGGAACTGGTGAATACCATAGGGCCGCTGGTGCTGAACGCCATCATGATGGTGTTCTACCTGGTGGTCATGCTCCGGTATTCCTGGATATTGACCCTGGTAGGACTGGCCTCCGTGGTCATCAACCTGGGCGTGAGCCGCCTTATATCCAAAAAGCGTGTGAACATCATGCGCGTGCAGATGCGCGACGCGGGCAAGCTCGCCTCCTCCACCATGGCGGCCATCGAAATGATCGAGACCATCAAGGCCGCCGGCGCGGAGAACGGCTACTTCGAGCGCTGGGCGGGCTACCAGGCCAGCGTGAACACCCAGCAGATGCGCTTTACCAAGACAGACGCGTATCTCGGCCTTATCCCCTCCATCGTCAGCGTCATCAGCGACATGGCCATCCTGTTCCTGGGCGTGCTGTTCGTCATGCAGGGCAGCTTCACCATCGGTATGGTCATGGCCTTCCAGGGCTTCCTCATGAGCTTCACCGCCCCGGCCACTACCCTCATCGGCGCGGGCCAGACCATCCAGGAGATGCGTACGGAGATGGAGCGCGTGGAGGACGTGATGGAGTACCCCGAGGACAGCAATATGGTCGAGGGGGAGGAGCAGGAAAGCTACGACAAGCTCTCCGGCGCTCTGGAGATGAAGCACGTCACCTTCGGCTACTCCAAGCTGGCGGAACCCCTCATCGAGGACTTCAATCTGAGCCTGAAGCCGGGCAGCCGGGTGGCCTTCGTGGGAGGCTCCGGCTGCGGCAAGAGCACCCTTTCCAAGCTCATATCGGGCCTTTACCAGCCCTGGAGCGGGGAGATCCTCTTCGACGGCAAGCCCATCCGGGAGATCGACCGGAGCGTGTTCACCGGCTCACTCGCGGTGGTGGATCAGGACGTCATCCTCTTTGAGGACACCATTGCTGAAAATATCAAGATGTGGGATAAGTCCATCGAGGACTTCGAGATGATCATGGCGGCCCGGGACGCTGGTATCCACAGCGACATCGTCCAGCGTGAGGGCGGCTACAACCACAAGCTGACAGAGGGCGGCCGTGACTTCTCCGGCGGCCAGCGCCAGCGCATGGAGATCGCCCGTGTCCTGGCCCAGGACCCCACCATCATCATCCTGGACGAGGCCACCTCCGCCCTGGACGCCAAGACGGAGTACGAAGTGGTCAAGTCCATCAAGGACCGGGGCGTCACCTGTATCGTGGTGGCCCACCGGCTCTCCACCATCCGGGACTGCGACGAGATCATCGTCCTGGACCAGGGCAAAGTGGTGGAGCGGGGGACCCACGACGAGCTATACGCCAAGGGCGGATATTACACCCGCCTGGTGTCCAATGACTGAGGGGGTGCGCTGCAATGGGATGGTTTGACGAACAAATAAGAGAACGCCGGCGCCAGGACCAGCAGGCATTCGAGGAGAGTTTCGCCTCCATCGCGGGGGCCGTGCTGGGCCGCCGGGTCATGCCCGGCGACGACAGCCAGCAGGCCAGAAGCGCCATGGAGGAGATCCTGCGCTACTACCACGCCAAACCCCGGGAGATGCCCGACACGGTGAAGGACTTCAACGAACAGCTGGAGTTCATGCTGCGGCCCTACGGCATCATGCGCCGGACGGTGACGCTGGAGAAGGGGTGGTACAAGGACGCCATCGGGGCCATGCTGACCCGCCGGAAGGAGGACGGCGCCCTCACGGCCATGATCCCCACGGGCCTCACCGGCTACACCTACGCCGACCCGGCCACAGGCAAGCGGCAGCGGGTGAATGCCCGGACAGAGGAGCTTTTTGAAAGAGAGGCCATCGCCTTCTATAAGCCATTCCCCCAGGGGAAGATCGGCATCCCCGGCCTCATGCGGTATATAGCCGCCTGCACCTCTTGGGCGGACCGGATCTTCTTCGCCCTGTCCGCGCTGGCGGTGTCTCTGGTGGGACTGCTGCTGCCCCGGCTCAATAACCTCCTGTTCTCCCGGGTCACGGACAGCGGGAGCGTGGTGGTTCTGGCGGCGCTCATCTCCTTCATGCTGCTGGTGACCGTGAGTTCCAGGATCCTGGAGGTAGTGAAGCAGCTGCTCACCACACGGATGAACACAAAGGTCTCCGTGTCGGTGGAGGCCGCGGGTATGATGCGGCTTTTCTCCCTGCCTGCCAACTTCTTTAAACAGTACAGCACCGGCGAGATCGCCACCCGCTGCATGAATATCAAGCAGCTGGCCTCCTTGCTGGTGTCCTCGGTGGCCGCGGTGGGGCTGACCAGCCTGTTCTCCCTGCTGCAGATCACCCAGATCTTTGCTTATGCACCGGCGCTGGTGGTGCCGGCGCTGGCCATCGTGGCCGTGACGATGGTGTTCTCGGTGCTCACGTCCATCCGCCAGAAGGGCATCACCCAGCAGATGATGGAGCAGAGCGCCAAGGAGACCGGCCTTACCTACGCCCTCGTCAGCGGCGTGCAGAAGGTGAAGCTCTCCGGCGCGGAGAAGCGGGCCTTCGCCAAGTGGAGCGAGCAGTACGCCAAGGTGGCGCGGCTGCAATATGACCCGCCCATGTTCTTGAAGGTGAACAGCGTCATCAGTACGGCCATCACCCTCGTCGGCACACTGGTGATGTACGCTGTGGCGGTGGAGAGCGGCGTGTCCGTTTCGGAATACTACGCCTTCAACTCCTCCTACGCCATGATCAGCGGCGCTTTTATGTCCCTGGCCGGCATCGCCTCCATGGTGGGCCAGATCATCCCCATCCTCAATATGGCCAAGCCCATACTGGACACGGAGCCGGAGATCAGCTCCGACAAGCAGGTGGTGGAGCGCATCAGCGGCGGCATCGAACTCAATAACGTCTCCTTCCGCTACTCGGAGGATATGCCCAACGTGGTGGACGACATGAGCCTCAAGATCCGGCCGGGCCAGTACGTGGCCATCGTGGGCCGGACCGGCTGCGGCAAGAGCACGCTCATGCGGCTGCTGCTTGGTTTCGAGACGCCCCAGAAGGGCGCCATCTACTACGACGGCCGGGACATGGCCGGTCTGGACCTGAAGAGCCTGCGCCGGCGCATGGGTGTGGTGATGCAGGACGGGAAGCTCTTCCAGGGCGATATCTACTCCAACATCACTATCTCCGCGCCCTGGCTCACCATGGACGACGCCTGGGAGGCGGCGGAAATGGCGGGCATCGCCGAGGACATCCGGCGCATGCCCATGGGGATGCACACCCTGATCTCCGAGGGAAGCGGCGGCATCTCCGGCGGCCAGCGCCAGCGGCTGCTCATCGCCCGGGCCATCGCTCCCAAGCCCCGCATCCTCATGTTCGACGAGGCCACCTCGGCCCTGGACAATATCACCCAGCGGGTGGTGTCCGAGTCTTTGGATCAGCTGAAATGCACCCGTATCGTCATAGCCCACCGGCTCAGCACCATCCGCCACTGCGACCGGATCATCGTCCTGGAGGGCGGCCATATCGTGGAGGACGGCACATACGAGGAGCTCATCGCCAAACACGGCTTCTTCGCCGAGCTGGTGTCCCGGCAGCGCTTGGACACGGATACATCCTCGGACGGCAAATAAAAAGTTTTCTCCGGCTGCCGGCCCTTTTGGCGGGGAGAAACGTATAAAGAGACAGAACGGCAGACAGGAGGTATCCCCATGAACGACAGCGGAAACAAAAGGATCGATGAAGAGCTGGCCGAGGAGACGCTGGACGCAGTGACGGGTGGTATCGGCATCAGCGTCACGCCGGAGGACGGCGTCGTGGGCATCGACTGTAACTGCGGAACGATCATAAGTGTGCCGAAGGGCGCCACCAGCGTGCAATGCCCCGGGTGCGGCAGGAAATGGCGCATCAACGGCAAAGTGGTGACCCCGGCTATCCTCTGACGGCTCTTGCCGGCGGATGACAGGCCCTGAAAGGAGAACAGCCATGGAGAACAAAGGGAATAGGAAGAACGTTGACGAGCTGGCCGACGAGGCCCTGGACGCCGTGGCGGGGGGTCTCCCCGACATCGTCACCACCGCTGAAAATGGAGTGATCACCTGTACCTGCGGCACGGTCATAAACGTGAAGGGCGTCAGTGACGTGCGTTGCCCTCAGTGCAAGCAGCGTTGGCATCGATTTTTGGGACAGGCTGGCTGGGGCGTTTTTTAAAAGGAATGTGCATGTGGCGCTGATAGCTGCAAAGGAGGAAAAGAGCCATGAGCGAAGATAAGAAAATAAGCGAAGAAAAGGCCCTGCCCGACGAGACTCTGGAGGGCGTCGCGGGGGGCGCCGTGGCACCCTCGCTGCAGGCTGCCAAATGCTCTGTCTGCCACGAGATCGTGATGGTACAGGCTGCCTGTTTGCCGTCGTTTGGCAGGTGCCCTAAGTGTCAGAAGGAAGCGTACTTCAGCGAGATAGGCTATAACTTCAGCTGACAGACGGATGACCCCGCCCGGGAAGGGCAAATCATATTTTAATAGTAAGTGACGGAAAGCATATGGAAACGACAAAATTGGCGCCGGTGAGTCTCGCCATGTTTTACGGGGCGAACCGGGACTTTGCAAACGCGTTCAGCGTCCGGGTGACGCTGAAAAACCCCATCGAGCCGGAGGCGCTGCGCCGGGCCGTGGACAAGGCCATGGAGCGGTACCCCTATTTTGCCGTGCGCCTGACGGCGCAGGGCGAGGCGCTGGTGCTGGAGGACAACCCCCTGCCGGTGACCATCGTGAAGGGACCGGAGCTGGCGAAGCTGAATACGGCGGCGTCCAACTACCACCTGGTGGGTGTGAGCTACGAGCGCACCAGCGTCATCTTCGGGGCGTTCCACGCCCTGACGGACGGGGCCGGCGCCTTCCACTGGATCAAGACGACGCTCTATTATTACCTCTGCGAGACCGAGGGACGGACCCTTGACCCGGCGGGCGTGCGCCTGGCGGGAGAAGAGATCCCCGAGGGGGAGATGGAGGACCCGTTCAATACGGAGATACCGGAGACGGAGGAGCCCATGCTGCCCAAGTGGAGCGGCGCCTTCTCCATCACGGACCACACCCCCGTGAGCAGGCAGCGCTGCTGGCATATCCGCATCGGGGAGACATCCTTCATGAAGTACACCCGCACCCAGGACGGCAGCCCCGCCACCATCACCTCGGCCTTCATGGCCAAGGCGTTGCACACCCTGTACCCGGACATGACAGAGCCGGTGGTGTGCGGCATGGCCCACAACATCCGGGACGTGATCCGTAAGCCCCTGGCCCACCAGAGCATGGTCAAGCTCATAGAGCTCTCCTACCCGCCCCGGCTGAAGGGGTCGGACATCGAGCGGCTGGCTATCTGCAGCCGCGGCATGGTGATGCTCCAGAGCCAGCCGGAGACGGTGTGGGACACGGTAAAGAAGCAGCTTGCCCTGGAAAAGGAGCTGGAGGGGCTGACGCTGCAGGAGAAGTTCGACCTGCTGCGGCCCATCGTCACCGGCGCCCGGACAGGCATCGGCAATCTGCCCGCCTCCGCCCCCGTGAGCTTCAAGGTCAGCTATGTTGGCCGGACGGACTGGGGCAGTATGGCCAATATGATCGAATCCGTGCACTGCTCCGTGACCACGGACGGCAGCGGCATCTGCATCGAGATCAACACCTGCAACGGGTACTTCGACTACTGCTTCATGCAGGAGTTCGAGGACGACAAGTACGTGAACACCTTCGTGGACCTGCTGGAGCAGGAGGGCATCTACTGCACGGTCAGCGGGCCCTACGACGTACATGTGCCCAAGATGCGCCTGCCGGACGATCCGGAGGAATAAACGTTTTTTCGCCGGCCGGCCTTTTTGGCCGGCCGGAACGTATATAGGGGCAGTAAGCGGAAGGAGGACGGCCGTGAGCGGTGAGCGGGACATCATCCTGGTGGACGAACAGGACCAGGTCGTGGGCTTTGGGGAGAAAATGGAGGTCCACCGGAAGGGGCTGCTGCACCGGGCGTTCTCCATCTTTATCTATGACCGGGAGAACGACCGGATGCTGCTGCAGCAGAGGGCCCCGGGAAAGTACCATTCCGGCGGCCTTTGGACCAACGCCTGCTGCTCCCATCCACGGAAGGGCATGACCATGGAGGCGTGCCTGAACCGGCGTCTGGGGGAGGAGCTGGGCCTGCGGACGGACCTTCCCATCGCGGCGGCGGCCAGGGACGGGTTCCGCCCCTGCGGGAGGTTCCTCTATGAGATGCGCCAGGGCGATACCGGCGAGCACGAGATGGACCACGTGTTCCTGTACTGCCCTGCTGAGACGATCGATATCGACGCGCTGGACTTTGACCGGTCGGAGATCGGAGCGCTCAAATGGGCCGGCAGGGAGGAACTGCACGCCTGGCTGGAGGAGCGGCCGGAGGATTTCACCGCATGGTTCGCCCCGGCGCTGGCGCTGGCTGAGCGGGCCATAGAACAGGAAAAGGGCGCTTAGTGCGCTGATGGAGCAAGAAGGCTCCCCCGGATGGGGGAGCCTTCTCATATGTGTTTTTAAGGGCTTTGCCGGACTCAAATGGTGAAGATGAGCCGGTTCACGCCGTCGGAATAGGCGTGCTCATAGCCCTGGATGGCTGCCTTCACCAGCTTCACGGACAGCTCGTCGCCCTCCTGCATGGGGTCGAAGTCGGTGCCGTTCCAGGTGAAGCGCATCTCAAGCCTATCCTCTTTCTCGGAGTACTCCACCGAGACCGTGACGGGGAAGGAGGCACCCAGGCAGGGGATGATGCTCTGAGCCAGGATCTCCTCGTACACGCTCTGCATGCCCAGCACCCGCTTTCTGCCCAGCAGGTTCTTCTCGCCGAACTGGCGGATGCTCTCCGACTGGCCGATGAAGTCGTAATCCGGGGACTGGGCGGAGAGGGAGAGGGTCTTGAGCCGCTGGACGAAGACGCGGGTCCTGTCCTGCTTGGGGTGGTCGAAGATCTCCTCCGGGGAGCCCTCCTCGAAGATGACGCCCTGGTCCATGTAAAACACACGGGTGGACACGTCGTGGGCAAACTGCATCTCGTGGGTGACGATGAGCATGGTGAGGCCGTCCGCCGCCAGCTGCTTCATGACGCTCAGCACCTCGCCCACCATGGTGGGGTCAAGGGCGCTGGTGGGCTCGTCAAAGAGGACCACCTCCGGCTCCATGGCCAAGGTGCGGGCGATGGCTACGCGCTGACGCTGGCCGCCGGACAGCTCGTCGGGGTAGCGGTCGGCCTTCTCCGCCATGCCCACCAGGCGCAGCAGGCGCATGGCATTGGCCGCCGCGTCCTGCTCCGACACGCCCTTCACCAGCATGGGGCCCAGGATGATGTTCTCCATCACCGTGAGGTGGCCGAACAGGTTGAAGGACTGGAACACCATGCCCATCTTCCGGCGCACCGCGCTGAGCTGGGCAGGCTTGGCCGTGGTCATCTCCTGGCCGAAGGCCAGGATGCTGCCCTGAGTGGGTGCCTCCAGCCGGTTCAGACAGCGCAGGAGCGTGCTCTTGCCGGTGCCGGAGGGACCGATGATGGTGACCACGTCGCCCTTGTGGATCTCGGCGTTCACGTCTGTAAGCGGCGTTGCGTTGGGGAACGCCTTCATGAGGTGAGAGATGGTGATGACGGGATCGGAGCTGTCCGTACCCGTGAAACGGGCGGGCGCGGGGGCCGCGGCGGCGTTTGCCACATCATAGGTCTTCCTGGGCCTGCGCTTGGGGTCCAGCCGTCTTTCCAGCAGGCTCAGCACCGAGGTCAGCATCCAGGCCAGCAGGAAATAGATCACCGCCGTGGCGATCAGCGGGAAGAACGCCTCGAAAGTCCGGCTGCGGATCAGGTCCGTCACCCTCGTCAGGTCCTGTACCGCGATATAGCCGACGATGGAGGTCATCTTCACCAGGGAGATGAACTCGCCCCGGTAAACGGGAAGGATGTGCCGGGCTGCCTGAGGTGCGATGATCTTCGTGAAGGTCTTCACCCGGTCAAAGCCGATGGCCTCGGCCGCCTCCCACTGGCCTATGTCCACGGCTTCGATGCCCATGCGCATCATCTCGGACACGTAGGCCGCGAAGTTGATGGCGAAGGCAACGATGGCCACCGCCACGCCGCTGATGCTCACGCCGGCGAACACGATGTAGAACAGCACCATCAGCAGCACCAGCACAGGCACGCCCTGAATGACGCGCACCAGGCACGCCACGATGGCGGAGAGGACGCGGTAGCGGCTCCGGCGCATCATGCACATCGCGAAGCCCAGCACCGTGCCGAACAGGGCGGAGAACAGGGAGATGATGGCCGTGACGCCCAGGCCGGACAGGATCATCTCCCACCGGTTTTCCCGAATGAAGGTCTTTTCAAAGCTGCTGGAGAGCCGCTCGAAAAAGCCGCCGCCGGCAGCCTCGTCACCGCCCGCCACCGCGACCACCACGCCGCCGATATAGTTGGGCTCAGTGAAGTTCATCTTCTCCGCCCGCTCCTCGGTGACGGTGATGCCGCCGGCGGCCAGGTCGTATTTGCCGGCCTCAAGACCGGCCAGCATGGCCGAAAAACCAACGATCTGGATATGCAGGCCATAGCCGTGTTCCCTGCAGAAGCGGGTCACGATGTCCACGTCATAGCCCATCAGACGGTTGTTCTTCATATAGGATAATGGCTCCATGCCCGGCGCGCCGGCGTATTCTATCGTGCCGTTCGTGGCGGGCAGGTCCGCGGGATCCTCCAACGTCTGCAGGGACTCGTCCGTACCGAACCAGATGTCCTCGATCTCGTCCAGGGTCCCGTCGGCGCGGATCTGGGCCAGGTACTCGTTCATCTCCTCCTGAAGCTTCTTACCCTTGTCCGTCTTGGGCATGGCGATGGCGTAGCTGTCCTCCCGGAGCCTATCGGGCAGGCAGGTGACACCGTCGACCTCCGCGCACAGCACACGGGCCACGGGCTCGTCGAGCAAAAAGCCGTCCAGCTTGTTCTGTCTGATCGCCTCCGCCATGTCGGAATAGTTTTCGTAGTACAGCTTCTGGGGGTCTTGGAAGGTGCTGTCTATGATCTCGTCAAAGGAGGAGCCTGTGGCGACGCCGATCCGCTTGCCGTTCAGCTGGTCCAGCTGTGTGATAGCGTCGGCGGCCGGGGCCGCGCCGCTGGCCCGGACCAGAATGGCCGTCTCCGAGGTATAGATGGGGTCAGAGAAGTCGATGATCTCCTGACGCTCCGGGGTGACGTTCAGGTTGGACATGATGCAGTCGATGACGCCGGTCTGGGCCGCGGCGATGACGCCGTCAAAATCGTAGAGGCTGAACTCGACCCCTGTCCCCAGCCAGGCCGCCAGGCGGGTGGCCAACTCGATGTCGAAGCCCCAGATCCGGTTGTCCTTGTAGTAGCTGAAGGGCTGCACGAACCCGGTGGTCCCCACCTTCAGCGTGACCTCCGGGTCCTCAGGCAGGGGGATGTCGGGCATGGTCTCGTCCGCCTTGTCTATCCACCGGCTCTTCATATCGTCCAGCGTCCCGTCTGCCTCAATGGAGTCCAGGAACGCGTTTATCTCCTCCAACAGATCGGGGATGTCCGTCTTGCGGGACACGCCGATGGCGATGTCTGTGATGTCCCCCATGGTCTCGTCCAGGACCGTGAGACCCGTCAAGCCGTTGGCCAGGGCATAGCGGAGCATGGTGGCGTCGAAGGCGAAGGCGTCCAGCTTCTTCTGCTGCACGGCCAGATAGGCGGTCGCGCTGTCAGAGTAGCGGTTGATGGTCACGTTGTGGAAGGTCTTGGTCGCGACTACATCGCCGGAAGAGCCCATGGCCACGCCTACGGTGCGCCCAGGCTGGTCCAGTTCCGCCAGCGTCGTGATGACATCGTCCTTCTCCCCGCAGCCCGCCATCAGGCAGACAAGCAGCATGACCGCCAGCGCCAGCGCAGCCGCCCGCGCCCATTTGGAATATCCCTTCATATTTGCCCTCCTTGTTTGCGGCCAGGAAAACGTCCCGGCTCAGGCTCTCGGCGTTCCCTGTCTGGCATGGTGTTGGAAGTTCCGAACAGAAAACACAAAAATTATAATATAATCATTTCAAATCTTCAATATGATCACGTGGCTATTTCCGCTCAAATTGCTTCATATAAGAGAGATACAGCTGCTCGGCGTGGGTCAGCTCCGCCGGGGGGCGGTGGCCAAGGCCGTAGACGAAAGAGATGGAGGGCTCCAGCTCCACGCAGCGCACGTCCGGGTCCTCCGCCAGGGCGGCGGCGAACTCCCGGGCGTGCAGGGACACGCCCATCCCCGCCTTCACCAGGTCGATGCAGCCGATGGAGCTGCCCTCGTATACCACTTGGGGCACCACGCCAGCCCGCCGGAAGGCCGCTTTGATCAGCGCGGACACGGACCCGCCCCGGGAGGGCAGCAGAAGCCGCTCTCCGCCCAGCCGCTCCAGGCCCACGCTCCCCGCCGCGGCGCAGGGGTGGTCCCGGCGCAGCAGCGCTACCACAGCGCTCTTCTCCATGGGCATGAACGTGTAGTCCCCGGCCCCGGCGAAATTGGAATAAGTGGGGAAGATGTTCACCGTCTTTTTCTGGAACATCTCATAGAGGACCAGCTCGTCCGCCTCCACCATGGAGAAGGTGAGCTCCGGATAGGCCTCCCGGAAGCCGGTGATGTACTTGGCCATGTCATAATACTGGGGGTGCTGCATCACGGCGATGGTCAGGGAGGTGGAGGAGCGGTGCTTCAAGTCGTCCAGGGCGATCTCCGAGTCCATGCAAAGGGCCGCCAGCTTCTTGGCGTAGGGCAGATACAGCGCCCCCGCCTCGCTGAGGCGGATGCTGCGGGTTGTGCGGTTGAAAAGGGGCATCCCCAGCTCCTTTTCCATGGCCTGGATGTGCTTGGAGATGGAGGACTGGGAGATGAACAGGCGGGCCGCGGCCTCGCTGAAACTGCCGCATTCCGCCAGCATCACGAATTCCCGGATGTAGCTGATATCCATAGGCGCCTCCCCAAACTGATATATTCCTGGGCAGAATAAATCATACCTTATTTGGAATTGTTTTGCAAGCGTGTAAAGGATATATTTGTATCAGACAGTTTTTTGTCGAACTTTAACAAAGAAGAGATCTGCAAGGAGGAAAACAACATGCTATTCCAGGTGTATGGAGACAACTCCATCTATCAGGTGATCGGATGGGTGCTGGTGTTCCTGGGCCTCATCCTCACCAACGAGATCCAGCGCCGCTCCAAGCTGGGCGGCTATGGCTTCTTCGTGGGCATCCTGGGCGCGCTGACGGTGTACTTCATCGCCATCTATGTGGGCGCGGCCAAGGGCGCGGAGTGGGCCCTGCACAACCCCACCTACATCTACATGAACAGCTGGTTCCATTACGCCAAACTGTACGCCGCCAGCATCGGCTGCATCGGCTTCATGTGGCTGAAGTACAAGCACTGCCTGGGGAAGAAGGACTGGTTCAAGTGCTATCCCTTCGTCATCGTGGCCATCAACATCCTCATCGCCGTAGCCAGCGACTTCGAGAGCGCTGTCAAGGGCTCCATCGCCCTGGCCAACACCGGCAGCCGCTGGTGGCTGTCCAGCGAGGGCGTGTGGCTGTACGGCGGCTGGTGGAACTGGGCCAACGGCCTGGCCGGCATCATCAACATCCTGTGCATGACCGGCTGGTGGGGCATCTACTCCTCCAAGAAGCACGACGACATGCTCTGGCCCGACATGACCTGGGTCTACATCGTGGCCTATGACATCTGGAACTTCGTGTACACCTATCTGAATCTGCCCACTCACTCCTGGTACTGCGGCTTCGCGCTGCTGCTGGCCCCCACCGTGGCGGCCATCTTCTGGAACAAGGGCGGCTGGATCCAGAACCGGGCCAATACCCTGGCCACTTGGTGCATGTTCGCCCAGGTGTTCCCCATGTTCCAGGACTACAGCCGTTTCTCCGTGATCCCCAGCCTGTACGCCGACGGGATCATGGACCCGGCCGTCCATCCCACGCTGGCCGATCCCCGCGCCCAGGGCGTGGTGGCCGTGCTCAGCATCCTCATCAACTGCGCCGCCCTGGCCCTCATCATCAAGCGGGCCAAGAAGCAGCACATCAACCCCTACAAGCAGGAAGTCTTCAAGGGCACCCGGGACTTCGAGGAGGCCATGGCCCGCGCCGAGTGAGCGGCATCTACCGGAATGCGTATCCCCCCAAACATATACCCTATGCCTCCCTCGGGGGGCATAGGGCCTGCTAAATGAGGAGAGAATTATGGCTGATATTCATGATCCCAATCCCGATAAAGTCGTGCGGGAGGAGCCCATGCGGGAACCCATCGCCAAGCTGGGCAAGCTGATCACGGACCGTATCCCCCAGAAGCTGGGCCTCAAGAAGATCACCAAGGACGACCCGGAGTACTGGGCCCTGTCCGCCATCCTCACTGACGAGGAGGCGGAGTTCGCCATGAAGCTGGGTGTGCGCAAGCCCAAGACCTTCAAGCAGCTCCAGGAGCTGTCCGGCATGGAGACGGAGAAGCTGGAGAAGATGCTGGAGCACCTGAGCTGGCTGGGCATCCTGGAGTACAACTGGGAAAACCTGGACGGCAAGAACCCCCAGCATGAAAAGCGCTGGGTCCTGCCCATGTACGTGCCCGGCAGCGCCGAGTTCACCAACATGAACATGGACGTGATCGGCGAACACCCGGAAATGGGCCGCTTCTTCGAGCGGATGAGCTTCCTGCCCCTTACGAAGGTCACCCCCATGGTGCCCCCCGGAGGCGCCGGCATCGGCATGCACGTCATCCCCGTTGAGAAGGCCATCGAGATGGAGGACAAGTCCGTCTCCCTGGAGCATATCTCCCACTGGCTGGATAAATATGACGGCAAGTATGCCGCCAGCCCCTGCTCCTGCCGCCGGTCCCGCCAGACCTATGAGGAGGGCTGCGCCGACGACTTCATGGACTGGTGCGTGGCCGTGGGCGACATGGCCGACTACGTGGTGGAGACCAACAAGGGCGGCCGCTACATCACCAAGGAGGAGGCCCTGGCCATCTTCCAGAAGGCCGAGGACAACGGCTTCGTCCACCAGATCACCAACATCGACGGCGAGAACAAGATCTTCGCCATCTGCAACTGCAACGTGAACGTGTGCTACGGCCTGCGGACCAGCCAGCTGTTCAACACCCCCAACATGTCCCGCTCCGCCTATGTGGCCCACGTGAACAAGGACGAGTGCGTGGCCTGCGGCCGGTGCGTGGAGTACTGCCCCGCCGGGGCGGTGAAGCTGGGCCAGAAGCTGTGCAAGGCCGACGGCAGCGAGGTCACCTATCCCCGCCAGCCCCTGCCCAGCGAGCAGAGCTGGGGCGAGCACATGTGGACCGTGGACTACCGGGACAAGAACCGCATCAACTCCCACGAGTCCGGCACATCTCCCTGCAAGACTGCCTGCCCGGCCCACATCGCCGTGCAGGGCTATCTGAAGCTGGCGGCCCAGGGCAAGTACACCGAGGCCCTGCAGCTCATCAAGCGGGAGAATCCCTTCCCCGCGGTGTGCGGCCGCATCTGCAACCGCCGCTGCGAGGACGCCTGCACCCGGGGCACCGTGGACCAGGCCGTGGCCATCGACGAGGTGAAGCGTTTCATCGCCCAGCAGGACCTGGATGCCAAGACCCGGTTCATCCCCCAGAAGGTCATTCCCAAGGTCCAGGGCGAGTTCGAGGAGAAGATCGCCATCATCGGCGGCGGCCCGGCGGGCATGAGCTGCGCCTACTATCTGGCGGAGAAGGGCTACCGGCCCACCGTGTTTGAAAAGGAAGCCCGGCCCGGCGGCATGCTCATGAACGGTATCCCCTCCTTCCGTCTGGAGAAAGACGTGGTGGAGGCGGAGATCGACGTGCTGCGGGAGATGGGCGTCCAGTTCAAGTGCGGCGTGGAGGTCGGCAGGGACGTGACCATCGCCCAGCTCCGGGAGCAGGGCTACAAGGGCTTCTACGTGGCCGTTGGCCTGCAGTCCGGCGGGAAGCTGGGCGTGCCCGGCGACGACGCTAAGGGCGTGACCGCGGGCATCGACTTCATGCGGGCCGTCAACCTGGAGGGCAAGGTCAGCCTCACCGGCAAGGTCGTGGTCATCGGCGGCGGCAACATCGCCGCGGACGTGGCCCGTACCGCCGTACGCTGCGGCGCCGAGAGCGTGACCATGTACTGCCTGGAGGGCTATGACGATATGCCCATGGGCGAGGAGGACCGGTCCGAGTGCGAGCGGGACGGCATCGTCATCCACGCGGGCTGGGGCCAGACCGAGATCGTGGCCAAGGACGGCAAATGCGCCGGCATCAAATTCCGCAAATGCCTGTCCGTGAAGAACGCTGAAGGCCGCTTCGCCCCCACCTTTGACGACAGCCAGACCGAGACAGCTGAGTGCACCACTGTTCTTTACTGCATCGGCCAGAAGGTGGACTGGAAGCAGCTGCTCACCGGCACCAAGGTGGAGTTCAACCCCAACGGCACCGCCAAGGCGGACCCGGTCACCTATCAGACCGCCGAGCCGGACATCTTCGTGGGCGGCGACGCCTACACCGGCCAGAAGTTCGCCATCGACGCCATCGCCGCCGGCCACCAGGGCGCCGTGAGCCTGCACCGGTTCGTGCAGCCTCACTCCAGCCTGACCATCGGCCGCAACCCCAACCACTTCGTGGAGCTGAACAAGCAGGACATCAAGATCAACGAGGAGTCCTTCGACAACACGCCCCGCCAGCGCATCGGCTACAACGAAGCCCTGCGCAAGACCTTCAGGGACGAGCGCATCCCCTTCACCGAGGAACAGGTGAAGAAGGAGACCGCCCGGTGCCTGGGCTGCGGCGCGTCCATCGTGGACCCCAACAAGTGCATCGGCTGCGGCGTGTGCACCACCAAGTGCGCTTTCGGCGCCATCACATTGCACCGCGACCGGCCCGAGTGTACCCACATGATCCCGGCGGAGGATAAGCTGAAGGAGATCCTTCCCTACGCCGCCAAGCAGGCCATCCACATCAAGTTCGGCAAGAAGAACCAAAATGCATGAGCTTGGCGTGGTGTTCCATGTGATCGACAGTCTGAAGAAGGTGGCTGCCGAGAACGGCGTGGAGCAGATCAGCAAGGTGACCCTCCAGCTGGGCGAGGTGTCCACCGTCATCCCCAGCTACCTGGCCGACTGCTGGAAATGGGCGTCGGCCAGGGAGCCGCTGGTGAACGGGGCGGAGCTCCTCATTGAGCCCATCAAGGCTATCAGCTGGTGCGAGGACTGCCAAAAGCAGTACGGCACCATAGAGCACGGCCGGGAGTGCCCCTACTGCGGCGGCGGGAACACCTACCTCTTGCAGGGCAATGAGTTCATGATAAAAGAGATAGAGGTCCCGGGACCGGAGGAGGAGAGCCATGGATAAGGTGCGGGTCATAGAGGTCAAGCAGAGCGTTTTTGCCGACAACGACGCTGAGGCGGAGCGCATCCGCCGTCAGCTCAAGGAGAAGAAGACCTTCCTCATCAACCTTATGAGTTCCCCCGGCGCGGGAAAGACCACCACCCTGAAAAGGACTATCGCCGACCTCAAAGATGAGATACGCATCGGCGTCATGGAGGCGGATATCGACGCCACCGTGGACGCGGAGGCCATCGCCGCCGCCGGCGCGAAGGCCATCCAGATCCACACCGGCGGCATGTGCCACCTGGACGCGGGCATGACCGAGCAGGGCCTTCAGGAGATAGGCGCGGAGGACTTCGACCTGGTGGTGCTGGAGAACGTGGGCAACCTGGTGTGCCCCGCGGAGTTCGACACCGGCGCCAGCCGCAACGTGGCCATCCTCTCCGTCCCAGAGGGGCACGACAAGCCCCTGAAGTATCCCCTCATGTTCCAGGTCTGCCAGGCCCTTGTCATCAACAAGATCGACGTGCTGCCGTATTTTGATTTTGACATGGATAAGGTGGTGTCCTACGCCAAAATGCGCAATCCCGCCATCGAGATATTCCCCGTCAGCGCCAAGACAGGGGAGGGGTTCGACGCCTGGGAGAACTGGCTTCGGACCGAGACCGCCGCCTGGAACAGCTGAATACACCAAAAAGCAAAGAAGCCGCCGGCTCACGCCGGCGGCTTCTTTGCGCTCGCTATTCGCTTTCGGTCAGTATCTTTTGCACACGGGCCAGGTCCATATGCTCAAGCACATAGTCCGCTTGGGGGAGGGGCTCCCGGGGGGAGATGTTGGAGCGGATGTACACGGTGGAAAGGCCCACGGCCTGGGCGCCCCGGATGTCGCAGACCCCGTCGTTGCCCACCATGACGGCGTCCTCCGGGCGGATGCCCTGCTGGTGCAGAAGAAGCTGGAAAAACCGCCGGTCCGGCTTTTTGACGCCGTAGTCAGAGGAGAGGTATATGGCGTCGAAGTACTGCTCCAGCCCCAGGCTCCGCAGTTCATACATGGTGAAGATGCGCTGGGCGTTGGACAGCAGCCATACCCGCCGGCCGCTGGCCCGCAGGGCTTTTAAGAGCTCCTCCGCGCCCTCATAGAGGCGGATGTAGTCCAATGAACACTTGCGGAAATACTCCCCCGTGCGGACGGCCAGGGCCATGTCGGCCCGGACGCCCTTGTCCTGAAAAAGCCCCAGAAAGACCTTCTCGATCTGTATTTCCGGGTGTGCCTCATGGGCGTCGCCGGGGCGGCCCGGGGCCTGCTCCAACTGATGGATGAGATCAAAATAGCCGTCCCGCAGCGCCTCCGGCGTGTATTCCGCGTCCTGTGCCCCGTACCAGCGGGCCATTTCTTCCCACAGTCGGGGCGACTGTTCGTCGGTGCGGATGTCCACCAGCGTGCCGTAGAGGTCAAAAATGCAATCGTGCCAGCGGCTCATTCCGTCGCCCCCTCGATATGCTCCAAGGCCTCGTATACCCGCAGCAGCTCGCCCACGCTCCAGGCTTGGGCAAAGCAGCCCTTGGAGGGGCCGGGCTCGCCGCCGTCGTATATCTCAGGAAGCTGCCCCAGACAGCCTTCCCGTAGCAGGGCGGGCATGTTGGCCAGCATCCGCCGGACCTGGGCCGCCGCCTGGGGCGTACTGCCGTGGACCTTGAGATAAGCCAGGTACCAGGCGCCCAGGGGGTAGGGCCACACTGTCCCCTGGTGGTAGGCCATGTCCCGCTCCCGCTGGGGGCCGCCGTAGAAGGGATGGAACTGGGGGTCCTCCGGGGACAGGGTCCGCAGACCATAGGGGGTGTAGAGATGACGGTATACCGCGTCCACGACCCGCCGCTCCTGGTCGGGGGAGAGCATGGTGAAGGGCATGGTCACCGCCCATATCTGGTTGCAGCGGAGCTGCTCATCCGCTTTTGTGCCGGAGAGCACGTCCCTGAGGTAACCCCGGTCCTCCATCCAGAACTTTTCCACGAAGGACCGGCGGACCTTTTCCGCCAGCGCCGCGTATTCACTGCCGCTGACCCCAACGATGGGGGCCAGACGGGCCAGGACCCGCAGGGCGCTGTACCAGTAGGCGTTGATCTCCACTGGCTTTCCGTGGCGGGGGGTGGGGAGGATATCGCCGATGCGAACGTCCATCCATGTGACCTGGTCCAGGCCTTCCCCGGCCCGGATGAGGCCGTCCGCGTCCATGGCGATGGCGAAACGGGTCCCGGTCTCATAGGCCCGGACGATGCGCTCCAGCACGGGCCATGCCTCCCGGATGAAGGCCTCATCCGCCGTCTTTTGATAATAGAGCCAGACGCAGTTGATGAGCAGCAGCGGCGCGTCGGCGGAGTTGTACAGGGGCTGGGTCTCACCCTCGGGAAAGAGGTTGGGCACCAGCCCGTCCTTTTCGTAGGCCAGGAAGGTGCGCAGGATATCCCGGGCCGTGTCGTACTGGCCTCGGGCCAGGACACATCCGGGAAGGGCGATCATGGTATCCCGGCCCCAGTCCCCGAAGAAGGGGAAGCCCGCCAGGATGGTCTTGCCGCCGGCCCCTGGGCGGTCGGCGATGAAGGCGTCGGCGGCCCGGGCCAGTTCCCGCGCCGCGGGATCCCGGAAGCCGGAGCGCTCCAGCAGCGCGGCCTGCCGGGCCTCCTCCTCGCGGAGGATGGTTTCAGCGGCTTTGTCTGTAGGTGCGGCAGAGAACGTAAGTTCCAGTTTGCCCGTTTCTCCGGCGGGCACGGTCAGAGAAGCGGCGCAGCAGATCAACCCCACGCCGCTGGGGGCGCGGCCGTCCTTCTCGTCGTCGGCGTAATAGAGGGCCTCCCAGCGGGAGGGAACAGCTGCCAGCCTGCCAGTGGGCGTGATATGTACCGTCATGCCGCCGCAGGATACCGCGCCGTCTGCGTACTGAACAGGCCGGGGTCCCTGGGGCGGTTCGCCCTTGGGGGCAAACTGGAACACCGGCGTCACCTGCAATGTGCAGGGCGCGTCCGAGCAGTTCTCCACCGTGTAGACGAACGCCGTGGTGTTGGCCCCGTGCTCCATGGCGCACCGGCGGGTGACGAGGACGCCGCCCGTCTCATACTCCCAGCGGGGAAGGCCGTCCCAGACGAATGTACGCAGCCAGCGGTAGCCGTCCTCGTCGGGCGCGCCGTCACGAAAGCGCTGGGAGGAGAGAAAGGCCGGGCCAGACCCCGTGTCCAGCGTCTCCGACAGCCGGTGGACGAGGCATGTCCGCCTGTTGGGAGAGCGAGCGGCCAGGAGCATCCCCTGGTCGCAGCGGGAGACGGAAAAGGCAGCCGAGGCGGAGGCAAAGCCGCCCAAGCCGTTGGCCAGCAGCCAGCAGGTCGCCTCCGCCTGGGGCAGGGCGGCCATATCCGTTTGGTCAAAAGTAAATCGCATGCTGTTCTCCTTCTCAGCGCTGGCCCAGGATCAGGGCGGACACCGGCGCCAGGGGAGCGGTGCCCGTCACGACTTGAGGCGAGCGCCAGAGGAAACTGGACGATCCGTCTGCGAGTATATCCCATTCTCCCGAGGGCAAAGGCAGCTCGACAGCGTCCTCCCGGACGCTATAGGCCAGCAGGAGACGCCGCCAGATGCTGCCCTCTCCGGTGTTGTCCAGCAGCACGGCTGCGCAGCACTCCACAGGCGCCGCGACCGAGAGGACGCGCGCAGCCGCCCGGGGCGTCTTGTCCTGGAGGCCGGGCAGCTGCATCCGCAGGGCGATGAGGCCCCGGTAGTAGTCCACCAGTTCCTGGTTCTCCCAGGCCCGGGACCAGTCCAGCCGGTTGAGGTCAGGCGGGGCATTATAGGAGTTTTTCAAACCCTGTTTCGTGCGGGCGAACTCCTCGCCGGCCAGGAAAAAGAGATGCCCTTGGCAAGTGAAGAGCATGGCCGCCGCCAGGCGGTTCTGGCGCAGTAATTCCGGCGGACAGGTCTGGGCGGCGGGGTCCTGACCGGCGGCCAGGACCAGCTTATCCCACAGCGTCCAGTCATCGTGGCAGGAGAGGTAGCAGACCGTCTGGGAGGGGGCCTTCACAGTGGCGCCCGGACAGCCGGACCAGCCCTTGATGCAGTTGGCCAGGCTCTCCAGATCCAGCCCGCCGCCGTTGGCGAATCCCTTGTCCTCCGGCTGTCCCAGGCCGCCCTTGACGGCATCCCGGATGTTGTCGCAAAAGGCGGCGACATGGGGGTCGAGCTGGGTCAGATCCCCCTTGTGGGCCAGCGCTGTTCCCGGCCGGGCCGCGGTGTCCCCGGCGGACCAGGGCTCGCCCAGCATCAGCTTTTCGCCGGGACCGAAGCGCCGGTCCAGCTCCCATCGGATGCGGTTCATCAGCGGCACGTCCAGCAGGCCCATCAGGTCGAAGCGGAAGCCGTCTATGTGGTATTCCTCCGCCCAGTAGAGGACGGAATCCAGGATGTATTTGGCGCACATGCTCCGCTCGGAGGCAAGGTCGTTGCCGCAGCCGGAGCCGTTGGAGGGCGTGCCGTCCTCGTTCTGCCGGTAGTAATACCAGGGCACGGTGCGCCACAGCCAGGAGTCCAGGCGGTAGGTGTGGTTGTACACCACATCCATGATGACCCGAAAGCCGCTTTTGTGCAGGGCCTGCACCGCCTGCTTCAGCTCCCGGATGCGGATCTCGCCCCGGGTGGGGTCGGTGGCGTAGGAGCCCTCCGGGACATTGTAGTTCACCGGGTCATAGCCCCAGTTATATTGGTCGGGGGCGCCGGCCTCATCCACGGAGCCGGAGTCGAACACGGGCATCAGCTGTACATGGGTCACGCCCAGCTGCCGCAGATAGGCAAGGCACGTGGGATGCTCCCCGTCGCCGTTGAGCGTGGTGTCCTCCAGACACAGAGCCAGATATTTGCCGCGATATTCTTCAGGCACCCCGGAGGCAGGGTCCCAGGAGAAGTCCTTCACGTGCAGCTCGTATATCGCCGTCTCCGGCGGGAGGGGAGGGGCCTTGTCCTCTTCCCAGCCATCCGGGTCGGTGCGTCGCATGTCCAGGACCATGCTCCGAGCGCCGTTGACGCCGCAGGCCCGGGCATAGGGGTCCGCGGTGGCGCGGGCCGTGCCGTCCACCGTGACCATGTAGTCGTAGTAAAGCCCGGCAAGGTTTTCTGCCGTGGCATAGCGCCACAGGCCCCTGTCCTCGCGTTGGAGGGGGACCTGCCGCAGGCAGGCGCTGTCCGCGCCGGTGGGATAGAGCCGAAGGGTCACATCCCGGGCCGTGGGAGCCCACAGGCGGAATTCCGTGCCCAGGGGCGAGCAGAAGCAGCCCAGGGGCGTGTCGCAGTGATATTTCTCCTGAAACTCGGGGGAGTCGAATAGCTGTTTTTCCGTCATAATCGTTTTGATACCTCACGCGCAGCCCAGCACCACGCTGGTCTGTCCGTCCAGGGTGAGGGCAGTGCCGTCCAGGGAGGCGCCGCCCATGCCGATGGCGGCGTTGATGCCGGTGATCTCCAGGCCCGTGATGTCTGCCAGCTCCAGGGTGACGGCGTCGGGGGCAGTGTTATGAAGCACCATCACGATGGTATCCTCCCAGCTCGCCATGAAACCGCCCACGCTGGTGCCCTCCAGGGCCAGGGCTGTATAGGTCCCCCGGGCGATGGCGGGGTCGGCCTTGCGGATCATGATGAGCTTTTTGTAATAGGAATAGAGGCTGTCCTCATCCGCCATCTGCTCCACGGCGGTGGCGGAGACCCGCTCGTGGTCATAGCTCGCGCCCTCCGGGTCGGTCACCGTGTCCCCGTCGCCCCACTCCATTTTGAGCCGGCGGTTGGCGTCGGTGGTGGCCCCGCCCCGGGAGCCCTTCATGCCCAGCTCCTCGCCGTAGTAGATGAAGGGGGAGCCGGAGGAGAGAAGATACAGGTTCGCGGCCATCTTCATATACCCGCTGGGGGTCAGATAGCCCGCCGCCCGGTCTGTGTCGTGGTTGGCGATGAAGGGGACGATCATGGCATCCTCGTTCAGGCTGTGTATCCGGTCCAGATAGGTCTGCACATAGGCGGTGTACTTGTTCACGCTGCCGCCCTTGGCTACCTGGGCGATGGAGCCGTTGGCCTGGGAGGTAGTGAAGTCGAAGCAGTTGAGGGCGGGGACGTACTCGTCCGTGACGGTGTCGGAGTCCCAGACCTCCGCCACGGCGTACACCTCCGGGTCGATGGCCCGCAGCTGGTCCATATACCACACCCAGAACTCGGCGCTGCGCTCATTATCCCCAAAATAGATGTACTTGGCCGCGTCGAAGCGGAAGCCGTCCACGCCCAGGTCCATGTAGTATTTGGCCACGTCCAGCACCGCCTGGCGCACAGCCTCGTTATCGTAGTTCAGTTCCGGCATAGCGGGGGAGAAGTTGCTCTCGTAATAGATATCCGTGCCGTCCAGCTTCGTGAAGGTCATGCCCGCAGGCACAGGCTCTCCCTCGGTGTAATAGGAGTAGAAATCATAATAGGGATCCTCCGTGGCGCCGCTGCGGTGAGCGTCGGCAAACGCCTGGAACCAGGGGTTGCCCGTGCCGGTGTGGTTCAGGACCAGGTCCAGTATCACCTTCACGCCCCGCTCATGGCACAGGGCTGTCAGCTCCCGCAGGTCCTCCTCCGTGCCGAAGGCGGGATCGATGGCGTAGTAGTCGTCCACGTCGTATTTATGGTAGCTGGCGGAGGTGAAGATGGGGGACAGCCACAGGCCTTCCACCCCCAGGCTGAGACCAGAGGCGGGGTCGCCGTCATTTAAGTAATCCATCCTGTTGATGATGCCCCGCAGGTCGCCGACGCCGTCCCCGTTGGAGTCGGAGAAGGAGCCTACGAATATCTCGTAGAAGACCCGGTAGTTGTCATCCGGGTCGGGCGCCGGCAGGAGGGTTGGGTCATCGACGACCGCCTCGCCGGCCGCCAGGGCCGCTGTGCCCGGAAGCAGCAGGCACAGGGCCAGAAGAAGGGAAAATATACGTTTCATGAGGTGTTCCTCCGTTCATATCAACGTATCTCCTATGCTACCGAAAAACGACAAAAAGTCAATAGGAAATCGGATAGATATTGTATGCTTTGCTTGTATATCACAGCAAATTATGATATGTTTAAGAGGAGGTGAGGAGAGGATGAACGGCCAGATCACAGAGCTGTACAGCGACGCCGATATGGCGGGGATGGCGGGACGCATCAAACGCTGCAAGGTCTTTTGCTGGGCCCTGGCGTTGGCGGCGCTGGCGGCCTGCATCACCATGATCGCTCTGACGAACACCGCCAACGCCCCGCGCATGGAAGGGGCAACCGTCGCGGTGAGCACCCTGGCGGGCTGGGTCGTGTTATACGTGTTTCTGTTCATGCAGACCCCGGCCAGGCGGGAGCTTGCCCACGCCCGGATGCTCCATCAGGAGGAGCGGGAGCGGGTGGAGGGCGCCGTGGCCGTGAAGGAGGAGCGGTTCACCATCCGCAAGAGCGTGGCGGTCCGGCGGGTGGAGGTGACCGTCGGAGACGAGACCCAGCGGCTGCTGGTTTGTGACAGCCGGGCTGGGGCTCTCGCGGCGGCGAACGCGACGGTCCTGTATGCGTGCCACGGCTATGTGGCCGCCTATGAGGTGACGGCATGAGAGCGTTAAAAAACATTTTGTCCCAGCTGCACACCTTCGTGCTGTGGCTGCTGGCCTCGGCCATCTTCTGGGGCTGGATATTCACCTTCGTCACCGACACCTCTGTGGAGAAGAAGATCACGGTCTACTGCGAGGTGCCTCAGATGGAGGACCGGCTCCTGGCGGCGGCCCTGGAGGAGGATATGCCGGAGGGCCTTTCCATGATCAAGGTCCACCCCTTCAGCTACGTGATGTTCGACATGGAGTCCATTGGCAAGGGAGACATCTTCATCGTCCCCGCCGCCGACCGGGAGGAGCTGGCGGAGTACCTGGCTCCCGGGGAGGGGGAGAAGATATACGACGGGGATACCGGAGAGGGCGCCGCGAAGGAATACATCCAATACGGGAACGAGGACTATTACCTGTATCTGGGCTCCGGCTCGGTACATATAGACGACGGGAAAGCACAGGCGGTGGCCCAGCGGCTGCTGGCCATGCCGTAATCATAAAGAGGAGGAGAAGGAGATATGAAGAAACTGCTTGTATGGATCATGACGCTGTCGATGCTCTGCAGCCTGGGCACGTTTGCCTATGCCGCCGGCGGGGAGGCCCCCATCTGGGTGGAGAAGGTGGAGGACCTGCCGGAGGACTTTATCCTGGGCGTGGACGCCTCCTCCGTCATCGCGGAAGAGGAAAGCGGCGTCACATATTATAACTTCGCCGGGGAAGAGCAGGACGTGTTCGCCACCCTGGCGGAGAGCGGCGTCACCCACATCCGGGTCCGGGTGTGGAACCACCCTTATGACAGGGATGGCCATGGCTACGGCGGCGGCAACAACGACATCGAAAAGGCCGCCCAGATCGGCCAGCGGGCCGCCAAGTACGGCCTTAAGCTGATCGTGGACTTCCACTACTCCGACTTCTGGGCGGACCCGGGCAAGCAGATGGTCCCCCTGGAGTGGGCGGATATGGACCTGGCGGAGAAGACCGAGGCCCTGTACGCCTATACCGGCGAGAGCCTTGAAAAGCTGAACGAGGCCGGGGCGGACGTGGCCATGGTGCAGCTGGGCAACGAGACCACCGGCGCTATGTGCGGCGAGACGGACTGGGATAACATCCTCACGCTCATGGAGGCCGGCAGCCGTGCCGTGCGGGAGCAGTGCCCCGACGCGCTGGTGGCGGTCCACTTCACCAACCCGGAGCGGGGCGGCGCCTACGCCGACTATGCCAGGAGGCTGGATGAATTCGGGCTGGACTACGACGTGTTCGCCAGCTCCTATTATCCCTATTGGCACGGCACGCTGGACAATTTGTCCTCGGTGCTGGGCCAGGTGGCGGAGACCTACGGCAAAAAGGTGATGGTCATGGAGACCTCCTACGCCTACACCATGGAGGACACGGACTTCAACGGCAACACCGTCGGTGAGGACCTCAGCGGCGTCAAATATTATCCCTTTACCGTCCAGGGTCAGGCCAACGAGGTGCGGGACGTGATCGACACGGCGGCCCACACGGCCAACGGCATCGGCGTGGTCTACTGGGAGGGCGCCTGGATCACCGTGGGCGGCGCGTCCCGGGAGGAGAACGCGGCCCTTTGGGAGGCACACGGCTCCGGCTGGGCCAGCAGCTACGCCGCCGCCTATGACCCCAACGACGCGGGCAAGTATTACGGCGGCTGCGCGGTGGACAACCAGACGCTCTTTGACGCGGAAGGTCAGCCTCTGCCGTCCCTGCGGGTGTTCGAGCTGGTCCGCACCGGCAGCGACGCGCCCATCGTTCCCGACGCCGCCGAGGACGCCATCGTCACGGCGGACGTGAACGGCGAGATCGTGCTGCCCGAGACGGTGAGCGTCATCATGACCGACAACTCCCGCCAGGACGTGCCGGTGACCTGGGAGCTCACCGACGAGCTGGAGCAGCAAATGCGTTCCGGCGGCGGCGAGACCTTTGAGGTCCCGGGCAAGGCGGGGGACCTGCCTGTCCGCTGCTTTGTGGATATGGTGGAGTCTGACCTCCTCGTGAACGGCGGTTTCGAAGACGGCGACGTGGGCTGGACGGCTACCGACCTGGCCGGGGCCGATGAGCTGTACGTGGAGGACAAGGCCACGGACTCCCTCACCGGCACGAAGCACTTCCACTTCTGGAGCGCGGCGGCCAACAGCGTGGAATTCACCCTGGAGCAGACCGTGGAGGACCTGACGGCGGGCACATATGAGTACGCCATCTCCATCATGGGCGGGGACAGCGGCGAGAGCGAGGTCTACGCCTATGTGAAAATCGACGGTGAGATGACCGCCCAGGCGCCTATGTCCATCACCTCCTACGGAGAGTGGGACACCGGGGACATCGGGGACATCGAGCTCGCCGAGGGCCAGCAGCTCACCGTGGGCGTGTACGTAAAGTGCGCCGGCGCGGGCGGCGGCGCCTGGGGCAAGATCGACGACGCCACGCTCAAACCCCAGGGCTGAGAGGCGAACTTGTCTGGAAATCATCTGGGAACCGAAAAGATGTAATTTTGCACAAAAAGTTTTCGCGTTTTTTGGATGAAAAATACTCAACTGGAAACGTTTCTAGTTGTTGAAATGTAACAAATTATCTGATAAAATAAAATCGGCCAACAGGGGGCGCCCCCTGTTTCCATCCCCGCACTGCGGGGATGACGGCCATTTACATGAAAAATCTATTTTTGGAGGCTAAACTATGAAGAAAATCCTTTCCATCGTTCTGGCTCTGGCTATGGTGCTCGCCATGGGCGTCTTCGCCAGCGCTGAAAGCGAGCTGGCGGGCGAGTACGACGTCACCGTCTGGGCTCCCGAGGCCGCTGTCTCCCTGACCGAGCAGCAGATCGCTGACTTCAACGCCAGCAACGAGCTGGGCATCACCATCAACGCCACCGTGGAGCCGGTCTCTGAGGCTGACGCGGCTTCCAACATGGACACCGACGTGTCCGCGGGCGCTGATCTGTTCTTCTTCGCTCAGGACCAGCTGTCCCGTATGATCAAGGATGGCGCCGTCACCAAGCTGGGCCAGGGCGCCGCTGCGTTCGTGACCGAGAACAACAGCGCCGGCTCCGTGCTGGCCGCTCAGTCCGGCGAGGATTATTACGCCTATCCTCTGACCGCCGACAACGGCTACTTCATGTACTATGACAAGTCCGTCGTCCCCGAGGAGGACGTGGACAGCCTGGAGGCCATCATCGCTGACTGCGAGGCCGCGGGCAAGAACTTCTCCTATGAGCTGGAGAACGCCTGGTACAACGCCGGCGTCTTCTTCGGCACCGGCTGCCACAGCGACTGGTCCACCGAGGACAACACCAACTTCACCCTGGACGACGACTTCAACTCCGAGAACGGTCTGATCGCCGCCAAGGGCATCTACAAGCTGGTCTCTTCTCCCATCTATGTGAACTCCTCCAACGCTGACTTCGCCAGCGGCTCCGCTGTCGTCGTCACCGGCACCTGGAACTATGCCACCATCCTGGAGCAGCTCGGCGACAACTTCGGCGTTGCTGACCTGCCCTCCTTCGAGGTGGACGGCCAGAGCTATCACCTGGGCTCCTACAACGGCTGCAAGCTGCTGGGCGTGAAGCCTCAGGAAGACGCCGTGAAGGGCGCCGCTCTGAACCAGCTGGCTCAGTATCTGACCGGCGCTGAGTGCCAGATCGCGCGCACCGTCGAGTTCGGCTGGGGCCCCTCCAACAATGACGCCGCTGCCGACGAGTCCGTCACCAGCAACCCCGCTCTGACCGCTCTTGCCGAGCAGAGCGCCTACTCTGTCCCCCAGCCCAACATCCCCGGCAACTGGTGGGATATCGCCAAGGTCATCACCACCGACATCAAGGCCTCTGACGGCTCCGACGCTGCCCTGCAGGCTGCTCTGCAGAAGTATGAGGACAGCATGAGCGCCGCCGACGGCGTTACCCTGGTGAAGTGATCTGAGCAAACCAAAGCCTGTAAAACAGTTGACTTTGGCCTGACCTGAATTTCTCGGCGATTGGCCGGAGCCGCCTGACCGGCTCCGGCCAATTCTATTTAAGTGGGGTGATTAAATGAAACAATACAGCGACCTGGAATATCTGCGCCTTTCCAAGGGGCAGAAATTCACCTATAAGCTGGGGTCGTTCTTTGCCGCGATCCCCCGTGGCATCGGCCATTTCTTCGCCAATATCGGCAAGTACATAAAAAATGGCGTCATGGGCGTGGGAAGGGAGCTCGGAGATATCGGAAGCACCTTCGTCCACGGGGATTGGAAGACAAAGACGTCCTTCGTGGTCATGGGCTTCGGCAACCTGGCCCGCGGCCAGATCCTGCGCGGCCTGTTGTTTTTGCTCTTTGAGGCCGTATTCATCATCTACATGATCTTCGGCGGCGCCCACTGGCTGAGCATGCTGCCCAGCCTGGGCAAGGTGGGGCCCAGCAGCGAGTATAACGCCATTCTGGACACCTACACCACCGTCTATAACGACAACTCCTTCAAGATCCTGCTCTACGGCGTGCTCACCATCTTCTTCATCATCGCCTTTATCTACACCTGGCGTGTGAACGTGAAGCAGAACAAGATCGCCGAGCAGATCCTCAAGTCCGGCAAGAAGCTGAAGGCCGACAAGGACGACCTGCGTTCCATGGTGGACGAGAACTTCCATGCGACGCTCCTCGCCCTGCCCATGACCGGCATCCTGGTGTTCACGGTGCTTCCCATCGTGTTCATGATCCTGGTGGCCTTCACCAACTATGACGGCTCCCACAACGGCTACTCCAACAACCTGTTCACCTGGGTTGGATTAAATAACTTCAACACGATGCTGTCCTGGACGGGCGGCACGGGCGGCGGCCAGTCCTACTCCGCCACCTTCGGCGAGATCCTGGCCTGGACGCTGATCTGGGCGTTCCTGGCCACCTTTACCAACTACTTCCTGGGCATGGGCGTGGCCATGATGATCAACAAGAAGGGCATCCACCTGAAGAAGGTGTGGCGTACCATTCTGGTCATGACCATTGCCATCCCCCAGTTCATCTCCCTGCTGTACGTGTCCAAGATGTTCGCCCGGAACGGCCTTATCAACCTGTCGCTGATGGATCTGGGGTGGATCAAACAGCCCCTGCCATTCTGGGAGGACGCCACCTGGGCCCGCGTCACGGTCGTGCTGATCAACATCTGGATAGGCATCCCCCATCTGATGCTGATCACCACTGGCATCCTGATGAACATTCCCGCGGACCTGTACGAGTCCGCCCGCATCGACGGCGCCAACGCCTGGCAGCAGTACCGGAAGATCACGCTGCCCTACATGCTGTTCATCACCGGACCCTATCTTCTCACCAGCTTCACCGGCAACATGAACAACTTCAACGTCATCTACCTGCTCACAGGCGGCGCGCCGACGAACCCGGCTGCCTCCGGCGCCGCGGGCTCGGTGGGCTATACGGACCTGCTGATCACGTGGCTGTTCAAGATCACCACCGGCGCCGACTCCCAGTACTACCTGGCCTCCGTGGTCGGCATCATGGTGTTCGTGGTGGTGGCGTTCATATCCCTGGTGGTCTACAACGTGCTGCCGTCCATTAAGAACGAGGAGGATTACCAGTGATGAATAACAAACACCATATGGGTCTGCGGACGCTCAACCGCGTCAGCAATACCGCGATCTACATCCTGCTCATCGTTATCAGCATCATCTGGCTGATCCCCTTCATCTTCATCGTTCTGCAGTCCTTCCGCGTGGAATCCACCTATCAGGTTGGCTACGTCATCCCTCACCAGTGGGGCTGGCAGAACTACATCAACCTCTGGAACTCCGATTTTAAGCGCTGGTACCTGAACACCTTCATCATCGCGCTGGCCGCGGCGGTGCTGGTCACCGTCATCCAGCTGTGCATGAGCTACACCCTGTCCCGCTTCCGCTTCAAGCTGCGCGGGCCCCTGATGCGGTTCATGCTCATCCTGGGCATGTTCCCCGGGATGCTGACCATGATCATCCTGTACCGTGTGCTGTCTGACCTGGGCCTGACCCAGGCCAACGCGGTGCCCGGCCTGATCCTGGTGAGCGTGGCCTCCTCCGGCATGGGGTACTATGTGTCCAAGGGCTTCTTCGACACCATCCCCAAGTCCCTGGACGAGGCGGCCCGTGTGGACGGAGCGACCCGTGCGCAGGTGCTGTATAAGATCATCCTGCCCCTGTCGAAGCCCATCGTCATCTATACCATCCTGACCGCGTTCATGGGCCCCTGGGGCGACTACGTCTTTGCGCGCTACGTGGCAATGGGCACCTCCGCGGGCTACAACGTGGCCGTCGGTATGTACAGCTGGCTGACCAACGACCAGATCGCCCGGATGTACACCACCTTCTGCGCCGGCGGCGTGATCGTTGCCGTCCCGGTAACGATCCTGTTCCTGTGCCTGCAGAAGTACTACGTCGAGGGCGTTACCGGCGGCGCCGTCAAAGGCTGATTTGAAAGGAGTAGAGGAAAATGGCAAGCGTTAAACTGACGAAGGTCAAAAAGATATACGACAACAAGGTCGTGGCGGTCCACGACTTTGACCTGGACATCCACGACAAGGAATTCGTGGTGTTCGTCGGCCCCTCCGGCTGCGGCAAATCCACCACCCTGCGGATGATCGCCGGCCTGGAGGACATCAGCGAGGGCACCGTGGAGATCGACGGCGAGGTGGTCAACGACCTGCAGCCGAAAGACCGCGGCATCGCCATGGTCTTCCAGAACTACGCCCTGTATCCCCACATGAGCGTGTACGACAACATCGCGTTCTCCCTGCGCCTGCAGAAGGTGCCCGAGGACGTGGTCTATGAGCGTGTCACCAACGCCGCGGAGATCCTGGGCATCACCGAGTATCTCATGCGCAAGCCCCGGGCGCTGTCCGGCGGCCAGCGGCAGCGCGTGGCCATCGGCCGCGCTATGGTGCGCGACTCCAAGGTGTTTTTGATGGACGAACCCCTGTCCAACCTGGACGCCAAGCTGCGCAACCAGATGCGCGCCGAGATCATCCTCCTGCGGCAGAAGCTGGACACCACCTTCATCTACGTCACCCATGACCAGACCGAGGCCATGACTCTGGGCGACCGGATCGTCATCATGAAGGACGGCTACATCATGCAGGTCGGCACTCCCACCGAGGTGTTCGAGATGCCCGAGAACCTGTTCGTGGCCGAGTTCATCGGCGCTCCCAAGATGAATATCATCAAGACCAGCCTGGTCCGTGAGGGCGACAAGTACTTCGTCACTCCCTTCGGCGCCAAGATACCCGTGACCGGCGAGAAGGGCAAGAAGCTCCTGGAGAAGGACGTTAAGTCCAAGGATATCCTCCTGGGCGTCCGTCCCGAGCATATGGTCCTGGGCGGCGATGGCCAGGCGGCCATCGGCTGCACCCTGGTGGTGAACGAGATGATGGGCTCCGAGTTCCATCTGCACGTGGATACCGCCGACGGCACCCGCCTCATCGTGCGTGTGCCCACCCTGGACCTGGATGCGGCGGGCCGCAGCGCGCTGACAGCGGGGCAGAAGCTGAACGTCACCTTCGAGGGCAAGGCCATGCACTTCTTTGATCCCGAGACGGAGAAGAACCTGCTGGTGTGATCTGACCAATAGACTGACCGCCGTTTCCGGATGGACCGGAAACGGCGGTTTTTTATGTTTTGGCTCTCGGAGAAGGGCACGCGCGATCAAATTATTAGCACTCTTTGCTTGACAGTGCTAAAATCGGTGATATAATAACGATATCAGCAAAATTGATCATGTATCAGGAGGCATTTTCAAATGGGCAATCTTCGTACGATCAAGAATAAGATGCGGCTGGACCCGGACCTGCGCAAGACCCTGATCCGCAGCACACCGGACGAGATCCTCATCGACGTGGACGGCGACAGCCTGCCCGACTTGGTGCTGCTGGACTCCACCGGCGACGGCGATATCGACACCCTGGCGGTGGACCTGACCGGCGACGGTGAATTCAACCTGTACTTCCATGACTCCGACGCCAACGGCATCCCCGACCTGGTCTTCCTGGTGGACGGGGACGAGGCCGAGCTTCTGGGCGTGGGCCAGGAGGTAGAGGACGCCATGATCCAGGCGGCCCAGGACATCTTCGCCATGATGGCCCTGGAGGACTACGTGGCCGCGGCCCTGGACGAGGCTCTGGAGGAGCTCCAGAAGGAGATCGACGAGGCCCGCAGGGAGCTGCGCCGCTGATCAGCCAAAGACATACGACGCACACGCATGGCCATCCGCGGAAGGCCATGCGTGTCTGCATGCGGCCGCACAGAAGCCGCGAGCCCCGGGAGAAATTGGAGGTAAAACTGTTATGAACGCATTGATGCTCACATGTGGGACGGGCGGGGGACACAACACCGCCTGCGCGGCGGTGGCCCAGGCCATGGCTGCCCGGGGCCATTCCGTCCGGACCCTCAACCCCTATACGCTGAAGAGCGAACAGGTGGCGGAGGTGGTGGACAAGGCCTATATCCTGCTGGCCCAGAAGGCCCCCAGCGCCTTCGGCGCGGCCTATAAGCTGGGCGACGCCTACCGGAAGCTGCCGTTTCCGTCCCCCGTCTACCGGATCAACCGGCTGATGGAGCCGCTGCTGGAGCAATATATCAAGGAGAATCATTTTGACGCGGTGGTGACCACCCATCTGTTCCCCGGGGAGATGCTCACCAGCATGAAACGGCGAGGGGCAGCCATGCCCCGGACCTATTTCATCGCCACGGACTACGCCTGCATCCCCTTCACGGAGGAGACGGACCTGGACCGGTACATCATCCCCGCCAGGGAGCTGACGGAGGAATTCATTGGCCGGGGCATCGACTTAGAGCGCATCCGCCCCCTGGGCATCCCGGTGCGGCGGCCGTTTTACGGCAAGGAGGACCGCTCTGCGATCCGGGAACGGCTGGGCCTGGACCCGGGCAAAAAAATGATCTTGGTGGCCGGTGGCAGCATCGGCGCGGGACACATCCAGCGGGTGGTGGAGCTTCTCCTGGACCGGTATGAGATCAGCGCCCAGGTCGTCGTCATTTGCGGCAGCAACCGGGACCTGGAGGAGGACGTGCGCGCGGCCTTCGGCGGGCGGTGCACCGTCCTGGGCTTCACCGATCAGATGGCGGACTATATGAAGGCCTGCGATCTTTATCTCTCCAAGCCCGGCGGCCTTTCCTCCACCGAGGCGGCCGTGGTGGGCACGGCCCTGGTCCACATCACGCCCATACCGGGCTGCGAGACCAGCAACATGCACTTTTTCGCCCAAAACGGCATGAGCCTCGCCGTCAACTCGCCGGAGCATGAGCTCATAGATGCCTGCGACAGGCTGCTGGAGGCGGGCGCCAGGGAGAAAATGATCGAGTGCCAGCACCGCGTCATCCCCGCGGACGCCGCCACGGCTATCTGTGAGCTGCTGGAGGAGGAATACGCCCAGAATAAGACCTCCGGCTGAGCGGTCGGTTTGAAATGGATACTGAACAAGTAAGGCACGGGCGGCGATTGTCGGTTTTTGGGCAAAACGGCCGCCATGCATATTGCCTCTTTCAAAAAATAGCATTATAATACCATCTGCTGGGCAGAAAGCATGGCCCGGTAAAGAGGAGAGAGGGATATGAATCTGTTTTTGACGCTGGCGTTTCTGTTTTTCATCGGCTCGGTGTTCGGCTGGGTGCTGGAGCTGTTCTTCCGGCGGTTCATCTCCGCCGCCAACCCGGAGCGGAAGTGGATCAACCCCGGCTTCTG